>JAGDDO010000345.1 GCA_017848205.1 Oscillospiraceae bacterium
CGTGTTTCGTCCCTCAGCCTTGCAGCTGATTCTGAACGTTTATCCGTTCCTGAGAAGTTTACCGGAATAGATCTGCTGTTGATCCGGCTCCATATTCTCGCCCAGTCGTCATTTCTCGGATTTTTGATATCCTCATACGGAATATTTGTTGTCACGATAAGAGGTTTCATGCTCTTGTCCCTGTCGGATATCACTCTGTTGGTGATCTCCATCATGTATTCCGTTTCCCTTGCCGTTCCGAGATCGTCAAGAATAAGCAGAGGAATGTTCATGAGGTCGTCAAAGTATTCGCCTTTACCTTCAAATCCTGCTTCCTCGGCCTGTTCAGCGATTTTCTCTATGCTTATCATCAGCGCACGGTATCCCTGATTCAGCACTGAATTGAGTATGCAGGCCGCTCCGAATGATTTACCCGTTCCGCACGGTCCGAGCAGTATCAGTCCGGATCCACGCTTTAGCTTATCCTCAAAGTTCTTTGCATATTCCCGGCAGAACGACAGCTTCGGCTGTGATCCGTTGTCCTTCTCGAACGTTGCATCGGTTATCCACGGATTAAGTCTCCTGTTGATATCCGTGTACCGCATTATCTGTAATCCCGTTTCATCCGTCTTAAGCGCAGCCATATCAGCGTTGTATGAATCTCTCTGACACTTGCACATGCAGGCCTCTTTTTTCACTCCCCACGGCCACCTGACGACCGTTTCAAGAGCTTCGTCACAGACCTTACAGTGTTTAATGCCTTCGTCGCCGATATAATAGCTGCCTTCGTCGGTTTTAATTCTCGGAATATCACCGACAAGTTTCTCGATCATTTAATCACCTGTCTTAAAAAGGCTCGGACTCCATGAATTCTGCGGACTTGTTGTCGCCGCAAGTCCTCTGGTTTGTTTCAGTCTTCATATCATCAGTCCAGCTCTTTCCGTTGAAGAACGTACTGCCATACGGAATAAAACGTTCCTCTGTTCTGTTTTTGCGAATGTCCTCAATAAGATTCAAAATGCCCTGCCTGATCTCTTCGTTTGTTGCTCCGGCTTTAACCGCTCGCTTATATGCATTATACGCTTTTTCTTTTCCACGCTTTCTCGGATAAAGCTTCCAAAGATTTTCAAAATCCTGCTTCAAATCTTCTTCGGACTTTCTTTTTTTATTTTCTTTTATATTATTTATATTATTAATATTATTATTTATATTATTAGAAGTAGGGTAGGAACTGAGTTCCGCACCCTCCGGAACTGAGTTCCGCACCCCCGGAACTGAGTTCCTAACCTCCGGAACTGAGTTCCGCACCTCCCCGGAACTGAGTTCCGCACTATCAGGCAGACGATCCGGCTTGATTGTCATGTACTCTGAACAGCCGCCGCTTCCGTCGTTTCGCATTTTCAGAAGGCCTTTTTCCTTAAGGTTTGTAAGAATTTTTCTTAAACCTCTTGTTGTGATCCCTGACCACCTTGCGACATGTTCCTGTGAAAGCTTGTACCAGTTCTGACCGTCACGGCAGAAACCATAAATCACCGCGTATGTTATAAGCTCGTTTCCTGTAAGTTTTAAATCTGTTATCATCCATCCCTGAATGTTGCAGTAACTATCTCTGAATTCCATCATATTCCCCTAATCTCCCTTTATTTATGCGGACTGTTAATCTTAATTGTGACCCAATTGTCGTCCGTGGCTTCATCGTAGTAATGCTGTGCAGTTATAAGCTCCTTGTCTTCAAGTTCCTGAACTATCTCACGTGCTCTGGCATAATCAGAATTAAACCAAAGGGAAAGGTTCTCATACGTTAGGAACTCCCAATCAGTATCATTCATTCTAAATCTGTTATAAAGCCATGCATAAGCAAGCAGAAGATCTCCGGAAAGTTCCAAATCAGAAACCATCCACCCTAAGATCACAATGTAACTGTTGTCGTTTAATTTTTTCATTCAAATTCCTCCTAAAATCTACTTGAAGCCATTGTATTTTCGTGGTTTGTATTATATAATAGAAGAGGTGTTTTTAACTTCTATTTATCATTTTGTTTTCATTAGGAAACCCGTCATTCGCAGTGGCGGGTTTTCGCCTTTATTGTGGACTTTACAAGTTCTATGGCTGCTTTCTCAATTGCCATACGCCTTGTCTCATATTCCTCCGGAGTAAGTACCGGACGGATAAGGTTGATCGTTGTAGTGCCGCTCATGAGTTTCTGACGTGTAAACTGCTGTCCCTCACGTTCAAATGTCTCCGGCTCTGTTATCGCTGTCAGCATTGGTTTCCTCCTTTCGGCTTTCATTGTCCCATACGGCTTTTAATTTTTCACGTAATACAAGGTTTTCAAGTTCTAAATCTTTAAGTCTCTGGTCACGGACTCTTGCCGCTTCCTTCTGCCGTTCGCGGAAACGTTTCAGCCTTGCAGCTGTCTTCTCACGTTCGACTATAGGTCTGCATTCGTCGCAGTATTTCACCCTGATATGCGAGTACCA
>JAGDDO010000346.1 GCA_017848205.1 Oscillospiraceae bacterium
GCAGGTAGCTGTACCGGTACCCATTGAACCGTAGTTGATGCCGAGTATGGTCTCATTGCGAGGTGTGAGCTCGTAAACGGGGTTGGGTGAATTGATGTCATCAGGTGTGAAGTGGAGAGCCTGTGCTTCAAGCGGGCTTGTGGCTTCGACCTTAAGTGAAGCACCTGTCTTTGCATTGCTTACTTCGATCCATCTTACGTCAGTAAGGTTGCCAGAGTCATCTGTCTTCATGTACGGGAAGAACATGTCTGAAACCGTGCTGTTCCATACGCCTTTTCTTCCGCATGATTTTCTGTCGTTGAATGTCTCGACAGGGCCGTTTCCGTACCATGAAAGCTGTTCAAATCCTGCAGGAAGTGTCAGCTGTGAACCTACACGCAGGAAGTTGCCCATGTTTGCCTTGGTAGCGTCAACGCTTATTGATACCTTTACTTCTCCGTTGCCGTTTACAGTGTATGTGGTTTTCTGTGTTGCATTTCCTGTGTCAGGGAATGACATTGAAACTTCGATGACCTTCTGTCCGCTGCTGTTGTCAGTTACCTTTACGCCTGACACTTTTGCCTTGCCTTCAGCCTTCTGCCAGTTGCGGTCAAAAAGCTTCTGGTTTCCGGAGTTGTTGTCGTTTTCCACGAATCCTCTCCAGAAGTTCGGTGCAGGTCCGTTTTCGATGATGGTCTTTCCTTCAAATTTGTACATCTGCATGGTTCCGGTGGATTTGTTTATGGAGAATTCGAAGTTTCCGCCCTTTACGGAGTATGCGGAGCCTTCATCCTTTACGCTTACGGTGCTGCTGTCAACAGGATGTGAAGGCTGGGAAGCGTTGTTGAGCTTAAACTGTCCGAATGCCACCTCATGGCCTTCCTTTATCATGCCGGATGTGTTCTTTGCCGTTACGGAAAGATCGAGCCAGAATTCGTCTGTGTTCTGTCTGTCTGCAGGCATTGTATACGGAACAGTTATCTTTCCGCGTGAGAGCGGGGCAACATCGGCTGTGAGTGTTCCTTCGTCGCACGGAACGCCGTTTTTAAGGAGTTTCCAGTTTATATCGTATTCATTAAGGTTTGTGAAGTTGTTTTCGTTGTATACATTGACGTTTCCGCCCTGTACTCCGCCGTCGTCAGTCGAGAACCATACGCTCTGGTACTGGTACTTGACTTCTGTAAGCTCAGGCTGAGGTGTTCTGTCCGGTGTAACGAGACCGTTTTCGCAGAAGCTGTTGTCGTTAGGTCTGTCGCCCCAGTCACCGCCGTAGCCGAAGTAGCTTCCTGCACTGAGATCCTGGTAGAGGTTCTTGTGGGCGTTATCTTCAGCATAGTAGTCCCATGCACCCTCGTTTGTCAGGTCATCTGTATTGTAGTCGAGCCAGAGGAGAACTGAAGGATCGTTTGCGCCGATCTTCGGGTTTGCGGAACGCTGGCCGTTGAGTTCGTCGATGGAAAGAGCCTTTGTGTAGATTCGTGCAAGTGAGATCTGGCCGTCGAACTTTCTTCCCGTTTCAGGGTCAACACCGATTCCGACAGGTGTGTTTCCGGCATTGATGCCGTCTGCAACAGATCCGGTCTTAAGCACCTTGCCGTCTACGGCAATAGTTAAGCTGCCCTTGTCGTAGATGCCGGCAACCTGATGCCAGTTTCCTGTCCAGTCAGAAGGGAAGCCGCATGAAACGGATTTCCACTTGCCGTCGTAGACGAAGAATTCAAGACCCGAACCGTTGCTCTGCGTCTTGAGTGCGACCTGAGTATCGCCCTTGGCAAGAATGACATTGTTCTGGTCAGTTGTAGCAGGGTTTACTATAGCTTCAAATGTGAATGACTTTCCTGTGCCTGAAAGTGCTGCATTGTATTTTGCGTTATTGTCCATTACGGTGTTGCCCTTTATTGCGGCACCGCCGTTGAGAGTACCTTCACCGAGGCCTTTTGAAATATTGCCGGAGCATTTTCCGTGTACGCCTGTCGCGTCGTTTATTCCGGTGCTGCCCGGTATCGTGTCAAGACTTACTGCACGGCTCTGGTCAGCCCAGTCCCAGACGAATGCGCCGAGCATATTGTCGGCACTTCTTATAACGTCCCAGTATTCCTTGAGTCCGCCTACCGAGTTGCCCATTGCGTGAACGTATTCACACATTACATAAGGCATTTTTCCGTTTCCGGCTCTGTTTCTGATACCGCTCTGGCCCGGATACATGTTGCTTGCCATGTCAACGCCCATTGCGTCGCCCTGTCCCTCGCTGTGGACCGGACGTGAGCCGTCATTCTTCTTGAAGTACCAGATCATGTCGCGGAATATACCCTTTGATGCGTTTGCATCGCCGGTGTATGCCATTTCGTTTCCGATTGACCATGCGACAATGGCAGGATTGTTTTTAAGACGCTCGAATGTCGTGTTCGTTCTGTCCATGCCGAGCTCGTAGAACAGTCCCTTTGCATCGTTGTTGTTCATGAGCGCATGTGATTCCATGTTGGTTTCAGCCATCATGTAAAGTCCGTATTTGTTGCACAGCCAGTACAGATATGAGTCATTGCTGTAGTGGGATGTTCTTATAGCATTGACGTTGTAGTTCTTCATGAGGCGTACATCTTCCTCAAGACACTCCTGTGTGACAGCCTTGCCGTGGAACGGGTCGGTGTCGTGTCTGTTTACGCCCTTGAGAAGAAGACGTTTGCCGTTTATTCTGATCGGTTCAAAGCTGTTTGTGGTACGCTTGTATGAGCCGTCCACCTGTGCAGGGGTGAAGCTCACTTCCCTGAAGCCGAGCTGCATTGAAACTGTTTCGACGTCATTGCCCTGTCCGTCCACGAGTGTGAGAACAAGAGCGTACAGGTTCGGCTTTTCAGCTGACCAGAGTTTTGGTGAATTTACTTTTATTTCACCTTTGAAGGTGCCTGTTTTTCCTGAAGCAACAGAATCGGCTGAAATTACGGCATCCGGAGCGATGTTCGTACCGGATTCATCAAGTATTCCGACCTTTACGCTCCAGCCGGACTGATCTGTCGTCGAGTTGTTGCGAATGTCTGCCGAAATCTGAACAGTCGCATTTGTGAAGGAATTGTCAAGATCAGTCTTTACGGTGTAGTCAGATATTTTTACGAGCGGTTCGCTTGTAAGGAATACGTCACGGAAAATACCGCCGTCATAGATCATGTCCTGATCTTCGAACCAGGTGCCGTCACAGAACTTGTGCACCTTGACTGCCAGTGTGTTCTCGCCGCTTGTAAGATAATCGGTTATGTCGAATTTGTGAGGGCTGAACGTGTCCTCACTGTAGCCTACTTCCTTGCCGTTTACGTATACGTAGTAAGCTGATTCAACGCCGTCGAACTGTATGCAGACCCTCCTGTTGTTTTCGGTCATCTGAGGGTCGAGGGTGAATTTCTTTCTGTAGAGACCCACCGGGTTGTAGTTGGTAGGAGCCTGAGGCACCGGTACGTTTCCGTCGTATCTGCTCTGCCACGGCTGACCTACGTTTGTGTATATGGAAAAGTCGAATCCCTGACGTGTCCAGCTGTCAGGCATTGATACGCTCTTCCATGATCCGCCGGATGAATTATAGTCAGGGTTCATAAAACCGTCTTTAAGATAGGAATCAGCCTGCTGCTGATTCTGCACTACTGTAAGATCCCATTTTCCTCCTGCCTCACGGGTGAGCATCTGCAGATAGGTCGAATCCTCACGGGCATTGTAGTCCCATACTGCAGCAGCTGCGGCGGCAGTATCCTGGTAAGGTATGAGGGTTACGGCTGCTTCTTCACGGTTTATGCCGAAGACATCTTCAGCGCCGTTTTTTCCGGTCCATTCACTGTGCGAGAATTTCTGCTTGTTCACGTCGGCCTTTATGCACGGCGCAAGATTTTCCGATGATGTTCCTGCAGCTTTTACAGGAAGTGTGACAGCAGGCGTGCTGTACAGCATCATCGCAGAGGCGAGCAGAAGCGAAACGATCTGTTTGTTCCTTTTCATTACAATCCATCTCCATTTTCAAAAAACTTTACACTTACAATAATTTCCCGGTGAGAACTGACCGTAAATCAGGAGTGTTACGGGTGATTCTCACAATATGTACGCTTTATTTGTACCTCTAATAAATACAAATTTATATAAAACGCACTACACTATTTAAATTATATGAAAAAAACTGTGCAATGTCAATACGGCTTTTAAATTTTGTCTGAAAGTGAAATACAGGAAGGCAAAAACAGGCTCCGTTTTGTCATATGACCACAGAGCGGGGCACGGGAAGCCGGATATTAGTATGATCAGGCTTCCCGAAATAATCATTGATATTAGTTAAATGTTATGGTATAATATAGTTATAGTATTAATTAAATTGTAAAAGTGGTAATAATACATGAATTTCATGATAAAACTTGAAAAAATAGACAGAGAACAGGCTCTCCGCTACATGTCCTACAAGGGTGGAAACATGACAGATACCGCGGCCGCATACATTGAAGAATGTGAAAAACTTCTTCTTGACGTCATTCGTCCTGTTTTCGTTTACCGGGTTTTCAGAATAAAGCAGTTTTATCCCCTCGTTCTCGAAAACGGGCTTGTCTTTGAGGGAAACGATATATCGGCACACCTTGAAGGCTGTGAATACGCGGCCGTGTTTGCAGTCACCATCGGTGCCGAAGCCGATCAGCTCATACGCCGTCTTCAGGTCAGTGATATGGCAAAGAGCATGATAACTGATGCTCTTGCCAGTGCGGCAGCAGAGCAGGCGGCTGATCTTGCCGAGGAGGAAATCAAAAAAAGCCTTCCCGGAAAGCATTTTACCTGGCGCTACTCACCGGGATACGGTGATCTTTCACTCGACGTTCAGCCGAAGGTCTTAAAGATGCTGAACGCCGGAAAACAGGCCGGAATAATACTTCATTCCGACAACATGATGTCACCTATGAAATCAGTAACGGCGTTCATAGGCGTATCGGAATGCGAGATCGCACAGAAAAGGAAAAGCTGTGCCGAATGCCGTTTAAACGAAGACTGTCAGCTCAGAAGAAAGGGGCTCCACTGTGGATTTCAGAAAACTACTTGAAGAAAACGAATTTGTCTACCTTGACGGAGGAATGGGAACTACCTTCCTTGACCTCGGAATAGAAACCGGCGAGATACCGGAACTTCTCAACCTTACCTCACCGGAGGTGCTTGAGAAAATACACGGAATGTTCATCGATGCGGGAAGCATGATCCTTTACACCAATACTTTCGGCGCAAACAGATACAAACTTGAAGATTCCGGATACACAGTTGATGAGGTCATCGGTGCCGGTGTAGCAAATCTTAAGCGTGCTATAGAAAAGAGCGGTAAGGAAGCCTACGCTGCACTTGACGTGGGTCCTCTCGGAAGACTTATGGAGCCGGGCGGCGATCTTTCATTCGAGGAAGCCTACGACGTTTTCGCTGAAATAATACGTGCCGGAAAAGACGCTGACCTTATCGTTATCGAGACCATGACTGATCTCAGCGAGATGCGTGCGGCCCTGCTCGCGGCAAAGGAAAACTCGGACAAGCCTGTAATGTGCACCATGAGTTTCGAACTTAACGGAAGAACCTTCACCGGATGGTCATGTTCGGCAATGGCGCTTTCCCTTACTGCCCTTGGTGCCGATGCAATAGGTGTAAACTGCTCTCTCGGCCCTGCTGAACTTGTACCTATAGTGGAGGAAATATCACACTGGACACATCTGCCGCTTGTTGCAAAGGCGAATGCCGGACTTCCTGATCCGGTAACGGGACGCTACAACGTAATGGCGGATGATTTTGCGGAGACAGCCGTGAAATTTGCTGATCTCGGTGTAAAGATACTCGGCGGATGCTGCGGTACCTCCCCTGCCTACATAGCAGCTCTGAAGGAGCTCCTTAAGGACAGAAAGTTCAAAGCCCGTGAAGAGGAGATCACCGGCGGTGCGATCATCCCGACGGCGGTATGTTCCGTTTCAAAAACAGTAGTTATCGATCAGCCGAGAATAATCGGCGAAAGAATAAATCCGACAGGCAAGAAGCGCTTCAAGGAAGCCCTTGTGAACAATGATATCAACTACATTCTCGGACAGGCCATCGAGCAGGTAAATGCCGGAGCAGATATCCTTGATGTCAACGTCGGCCTTCCGGACATAGATGAAAAGGCGATGATGGTGCGTACGGTCAAGGCGCTTCAGGGTGTTACCGATCTTCCGCTTCAGCTTGACTCAACGATACCGGAGGTGCTTGAAGCTGCACTCAGGGTCTACAACGGAAAGCCGATAGTAAACTCGGTAAACGGTGAGGAGGAGTCACTTCAGAAGATCCTTCCGATAGTTAAGAAATACGGTGCCTGCGTACTGGGACTTACCCTTGACAAAAACGGTATTCCGGCAACTGTTGAGGAACGTTTTGCAATAGCGCAGAGGATACTCGACAGAGCCACAGCCATCGGCATTCCGAAGCGTGACGTCTTCATAGACTGTCTTACCATGACAGCCTCAACGGAACAGGCTGCGGCAATGGTAACTATCAATTCAGTACACAGGGTAAAGCATGAACTCGGACTGAAAACGGCTCTCGGTGTTTCCAACATATCTTTCGGTCTTCCGAACCGTGAGCTTATAACCAGCTCATTCCTTCAGATCTGCCTTGCAAACGGGCTTGATCTTCCTATCATAAATCCGAACATAGCAGTTATTTCAGGCGCGGTACGTGCGTACAAGGTACTTGCCAACATAGACAAGGACTCGCGTGAATACATTGCTGCCTACAACACGGCATCACCGCAGGCTGCACCTCCGCCGTCAAATGCACTGGAGGCAACTCCTGAGGGACTCATGTACGCGGTACAGAGCGGCCTTAAGCAGGACGGCGCACGCATTACGGAAAAGCTTCTTGAAACCACCGATGCCATGAAGATAATAGATGAGGTGCTCATTCCGGCACTGGACAAAACCGGTGCTGATTTTGAAAAGGGTACCATATTCCTTCCGCAGCTGATCCTTTCAGCCGGAGTTGCACAGGCGGCTTTCGAGGTCATAAAGTCGAAAATGCCGAATGACGGCGAAAAGGTTTCAAAGGGAAAGGTTGTTTTAGCCACTGTAAAGGGCGACATCCACGACATAGGAAAGAACATAGTCAAGGTACTGCTTGAAAACTACGGCTACGATGTGATCGACCTGGGACGTGACGTGGAATATGAGGCGGTAGTTGAAGCTGCCACCCCTGA
>JAGDDO010000347.1 GCA_017848205.1 Oscillospiraceae bacterium
GCAGTTCCATGTACAGGGCATTCAGCGGAAGCACCCTGACAGTCGAACAGTAATGATCAGCGTATGTCTTTATTAAACACTAAAAGGTACCGGCGTGTCTGCGGACACGCCGGTATTTCATGTGTACACTTCACATTATTGAAATTCCGGTTTGACAGAGTTGTAACAAGAGCGTATAATTATAGAAAACATATGATATAACAGGTGGAAACTGAATTTCAGCAAATGAAAGGGGTACTGTAATGTCTGATTTCAGCAAACGAATTACCGATATAATGACGAGAAAAAATCTTACTCAGAAACAGCTGGCCGAGCTTGCACATGTAACAGAATCTGCAATGAGTTACTACGTTAAAGGTGAGCGTACTCCGCGGGCCGATGTACTCAGAAGACTTGCGGGTGCACTGGGGGTAACTGCCGATTATCTTCTCGGAGAAAACAAATCGGCACCGCTTCCGAAAACGGAACTTGAGTATCTGCAGGGATTTCTTGCATCGATGAACAATGAGCAGCTTTATAAAATCGAGGATCTTCTCCGTATAGTTTTTACTGATCAGTTTTACGAGTATGATCTTATGGCAGCAGGAAGCAGAATCGAGCCGATAGATATAAGATATATGTTTCGTGACGGAGCGATAGATCCGGAAGAAACTCCGGTAATAAAATTTTACGCCGATATTACAGGCATTGATAAAACAGGCATAACATTTACTGACGGCAGCAGGATAGATTTTGAAGAATGTGCACGGAATAGCAAATATGAAAACTCAAAATGTGTAGCTGCCAGAAATATAGGTTTTAATCCTCCGTATTTTGATTTTCTGACAACAGGAACTATAACACGGCTTGTGTTCTGCAGTACTGATACTGTGTTTTTTAAAAAGAAAAGGATAGATGAAAATTTTGTAAGATTTCAGTTTGAAATAAATCATATGGGATACAGAACTTTAGATCTGACATAAATAAAGTTTCATGACTGCGGAACAGAAATGATCAGTTATGCACCTCCGGAGGCGGCGATACGTTTTCTTATTTTTTCAATATCGGCTTTTATTTTATCCACCCATTCATCGTCAGGTCCGCCTATGTGAAAAACATTGAAACCGTAGGTCTTTCCGTTTTCCACTACAGAAATATCGTCGTCTACATGAAGGTCGATGCGGTATTTGCTCGGATACTTTGACGGCATTCCTTCGGCGTGTCCAGCCTGGACTTCACGTTCATGTCTGGCTCCGTTTACAATACTGTCAAGTTTTATTCCGTAGTATTTAAACAGACCGGTTATGTATTTCTCGGAACGGAATGATGTGGTATAGATCCACAGTTCGATCTTCTGGTCACGTATGTAGTTTAAAAGCTCCACAGTCCCTGCACGCAGTCTGTCCTTGTAGATGAAGTTGAACGGAAACTTCGGCGCAGGTTCGGTTTTGAATTTCTGTTCTGAAACAAACAGGGTATCGTCAAGGTCAAAAGAAATTCTCATAGATGCCACCTCGAAAATAATAACGGAATACTATGCTTATGCAGCTTTAAGGAAACGCTGATCTGACCAGCGATTTCTGACACTGCTCTGATGATTTCATTATAGCTGTAAATTATAATTATGTCAAGTGAAAATTTCAAGATTGTTAATAGCCTTGTCTGTTATAGGAAAACGCTGATTTATTCATAAATCAGCGTGGGGCACGGGGCGAAGCCCCGCAATCTCCCCACCCGGAAATACGGTGAAGCCGTATTTCCGTTTTAATCAGTGTTTCCTTAGAAATTTTTTGCCTTTGAATAAGTTAAATTACTCAAAAACGCCGCTCCGAATTTGGCGCAAA
>JAGDDO010000348.1 GCA_017848205.1 Oscillospiraceae bacterium
GCCTCCGGCTATCCTTGCTATCACAAACCAGTACCAGAACGATCCTGAGCTTATAAAGATCGACCAGAAGTACAGAACGGTCGATACAATAGAACAGTATTATTTCGACATTCCTGCCGGCATGAAGACTGAGGCAATGCAGTATCTTCTCATGGCATACGAGCCGAAGGCTTCAATGATCTTCTGTAACACCAAGAAGATGGTAGACGAACTTACCGATGCTCTTACAGCAAAGGGCTTCAAGGCTGCAGGCCTTCACGGTGACATGAAGCAGCAGCAGAGAAGCTTTGTAATGGACAAGTTCAAGTCAGGAAGAATAAACATTCTTATTGCAACTGACGTAGCTGCCAGAGGTATAGACGTAAGCGGCGTTGACGTGGTGTTCAACTACGACCTCCCGCAGGACAACGAATACTACATCCACCGTATAGGCAGAACAGGACGTGCCGGAAAATCGGGTACTGCATACACTCTCATAAGCAACAGAAAGCAGATATATGATCTCCGCGCACTTTCAAGATATATAAAGACCGAAATACAGGAAAAGGAACTTCCGCAGCGCAGCCAGATAATTGAATCGAAGATGCTGAAGGTAGTTTCAAGGATCCAGGCTGCATCAGAACAGCCACTCCGTGAGGAAGCTGAAGTCATACTCAATATCCTTACCAAGGAAGGCTACTCGGTTGAAGAGATAGCAGGAATCCTTATCAACTTAAGACTTAACAAGGAGCTTAAGAACATTCCGGAATTCGAGATTCCGAAGGTTGTCAAGAAGGAAAAGGCAAGACCAGCCGGCGGCGGTCAGAAGCTTACAAAGGACAAGGCTGTCAAGATCGAGATCTCAGCAGGAAAGTTAAGCAGAATTGCTCCGAACTTTATTCTCGGTGCGCTTGTTGAAGCAACAGGCATGCAGGGAAAGAGCTTCGGAAAGATAGATATTTACGACAAGTATTCAACTGTTGAGGTTCCGATAGCCGATGCCGAATTCATCGTTGATGCTCTCGACAATACCAAGATAAACGGCAGAAAGGTATCTGTAAAGCTCTGCGAAAAGCAGCAGTCAGAAAAGAGAGAACAGCGCCACGGCGGAAGCGGTTCTTCAAGAAGAGGCGATCATCACGGCAGAAGAAAACCTCAGAGCTATGAACGCCGTAAAAGAAAGTAATGTTTTTTAAGTAAACACTGATTAAATCGGAAATCCGGCGAAGCCGGATTTCCGGAGGTGGGATTTGCGGGGCTTCGCCCCGGAGCCCCACGCTGATTTATGAATAAATCAGCTTTTACTTAAGTGAAGGGGAAAGGGAAGTTTCCTCCTCATGTGTTTTCACATTAAAATAAAAGGAGTGCTTTTGAATGGCAAACAATAAGAAGAGAAAACCAAGAAAAGTAAACAGTGCAAAGCCTGCAAACACAGTAAATGCTAAAACTGAAAATGCAAACAGCACTGCAGAAAGACCGGCATACGGCTACAGCAGCAGTACTTCAAACAGAAGCATGGTTTTAAGAGTACTTATCCTTGTCGTTGCAGGACTCATGTTCCTTGGAGCTATCTCACTTCCGTTTATTTCAGCATTAAGAGGCTGATCAAAGCCGTACAGAAAAACAAGCCATGAGGAAAATACTTGTAGCCGAGGACGACGAGCAGATAAACCGCCTTGTGTGTGATTATCTCTCATCGGAAGGTTTTGATACACTTTCAGCACTTAACGGACTTGATGCAGTACGTCAGGTGCGTGAAAATACGGACATATCGCTTGTGATACTTGATCTTATGCTTCCTTTTCAGAGCGGGGACATGGTTCTTAAAAAGATAAGGGAGTTTTCGTCCGTTCCGGTGATCATTCTTTCGGCCAAAAGCGAAACAAGCTCGAAGATAGATCTCATCAGAATGGGTGCTGACGATTATCTTACCAAGCCTTTTGATCTCGATGAGCTCCTTGTCCGTACGGAAGCAGTGCTCAGGCGTTCAGGTACCGGAAGCGATGATCAGACTTCCGAAAACCGGATACTTACATTAAAAAATCTGTCTCTGGATATGAACGCAGGAACCGCCAGTGTCTGCGACAAAGCCCTTTCTCTTACTGTCAAGGAATTTGCCATTCTCGCACTAATGCTTAAGAACCCGTCCCGTATCTGGTCGAAGGCCAGCCTTTTTGAAAGTGTCTGGGACGAGGCATATCTCAGTGACGACAACACAGTAAAAGTGCACATGAGCAACATCCGCGCCAAGATCAGAGAATTCGATCCTGACAATGAATACATAGAAACTGTCTGGGGAATGGGTTACAGGCTGTTAAGCTGATTTATTAATACATCAGCTTGGGGCCCGGGGCGAAGCCCCGCAACCCCACCTCCGGAAATCCGGCGAAGCCGGATTTCCGGTTTAATTTAACCTTTTCTTAACCATTCGTTTAACGTTTTCTTTACCTTTTTCGTTTAGAATAAGATACAGAAAGAGAAAGGATGGTGGCTATGACAAACAGTGTTATAACTATAAAGGGACTTTCAAAGTCCTACGGAAAAGCAAAGGTCCTTAAAAATTTTGACTTAAGCGTTGAGAAAGGTCATATCTGCGGACTTATAGGACCTAACGGTGCCGGCAAGACGACAATTATGAAATGCCTTGCCGGTATCATTTTACCGGATTCCGGTGAAATGGAGTTCTTCGGAAGTGCAGAAGATATACAGAAAAACCGCGCCAGAATGAGCTTCATGATCGAACAGCCTGTCATTTCAGTTTCAATGACGGCAAGGGATAATCTTGAGCACATCAGAATTCTCAGAGGCTATCCGGATGAAAAGCGTATCGATGAGATACTCGACATTGTCGGACTCGCTGATACCGGAAAGAAATATGCCGGAAAGTTTTCACTCGGAATGAAACAGCGCCTCGGAATAGGAATGGCACTGCTTCCGAAACCGGAGGTAATGGTGCTTGATGAACCGGTAAACGGTCTTGATCCGGAGGGCATCGTCGAGATAAGAAACCTTATCAGACGAATGCAGGAGGATTGGGGAGTGACCGTACTCATTTCCAGTCATCTTCTTGCAGAACTGAGTGAGATCTGTACCGATTTCTCCATAATAAGCGGCGGCAGTCTTGTTGAAAACCTCAGCCGTGAGGAACTTCTCCTTAAGTGCCGGAACCACATTGCCCTCAGAACAAATGATATAAACAGAACGGCAGCAGTACTTGAGGAAAAGCTTTCACTTCACGACTACAAGGTTATCCACGGGGACGAGATACACATTTTTGAAAGGGTTGATGAGCCGGAACTCATTTCAAAAACAGTTACTGATTCGGGTCTGATAATTACCAGATTCAATGAGGAAGGTCAGAATCTTGAGGACTACTATCTTGAAAAGGTAGGTGAGTGCCATGATTAGACTTATGAAAGCTGAATGGTTCAGAATAAAACATACCGGTTCACAGTGCTTTCTGCTGGTGTCGATCCTTATCCTTATCGCAGCCATGGCACTTTGGGTAAACGATGATTTTGCAGTTTCCGCCGAAAGATTCATCGAAGCTGCACTGACTGCCGGTTCAGGAGCCGCAGTGGCAGTGACCACCGTTATTATCTGCGCTTTTCATCTGAGACTCGGATACCACGAACTGGCCGGCGGATATTCACCTCATGAAATAGTTTTAAGCAAGCTGATCCTCGGAGGTATCATCTTTAACGTATTCTACAGCATTCCTGTACTTGCCGTGGTTGCAGTCCTGGATTCAGTTCCTGCCGGTACGCTGTTTCTTCTCTGGCTCTGCAATATGAAGATATATATTTTCGTAATGTGCATGGGGCTGACATTCAAACATGCTGCGGTGAGCGTTTTCTCACTTATGGCGCTTGGCTTCGAAACCATGCCGTTTGTTTTATTCGGATATGTAACAGGTGCAGATGTTACACCGGCAGTTTCCGTGCTTGTTTCAGTTCAGTACTACGCTCTGGGCGGAGAAGCGTTTGGCGACCGGATGGTCAGATCTGTACCGGAAGAGCATATTGCCGCAAAAATAATTATCAGCTTTATCGTGCTTGCAGCATTTATGTACTGGCTTGCATATGTTTCGACAAAGAAAAGATGGCTTACAGAACAGTCGTACAAATGACCGTGAACGCAGAACGGAATAAACTAAGCACGGACTGATTCAATAATTCTGCAGGGTAGAGGGAAAATTCCCGCATATATTTATAAGGAGGTACACGCTATGGATATGATCTTTATTTCCGTTATCGTGTGCCTCTCTGTTTTTATTGTATGGATACTTGTGAAATATATTCTGCTTAAACGCAATATAAGAAATTTCTCATCTGAACTTGAAAAGCTAAAATCTTCTGATTACCGTCAGCCTGTCAAGGTCACGGACTTTGACAGAGACCTTGTAAAGCTTGCAGTGCTTGTGAATGATCACGTTGATATCCAGCGTGAACTCGGAGCAGGGTACCGTGAAAAGGAAAAGC
>JAGDDO010000349.1 GCA_017848205.1 Oscillospiraceae bacterium
GGTGAGGCGGTGTCTGCCGGGCGGCAGGCTATTACGGTGCCGTCGGGGGTTATTCCGCTGTAGTTTTCAGTTCTGCGGTCGGCGAGTTTTTCGGTGACGGCCGGCTTTTCGGAGCGTTTCGGAGTTACGGTCTGATTGTAGGAGACCGGTGCGGAAGTCTCGTTTTTATTGTGTATCAGGAAACGCACGAGTTCGAAGAAACGGAACCTGATGGTGAATATTATCGTCAGAATGATCAGTAAAACTGTCAGTGCCCCTGAACTTATAAAGAGTATTTTCCAGAATGTATAGGTCATTTTCTTCCTCCGTATGCCCGGTCGATGGATCTGCTTGCTGCGTCATAGCTGTCGATTATGCTCTGGCGTATCTGAGCGGTCTTTTCGGTTGTGGTCACCAGCTCGTCAGTTCCGGCTTTTGCGTCGTCAAACAAAGCGCGCATTTCATCTTCCGGAATAAATGCCGAGAACTTGTAAGCGTAGGTGTTTATAGAATTCATTATCAGTCTGTAGGTTTCAAGTAGAACGATTTCCGTTTCAGTCTGCGATGAACGGACAAACCTGTTCATTTCCGTCAGGCTGTGCCAGTAGTCGCTGTAGACTTCGGCATCGTCGCCTTCGATAACAAGTTTCTGTATCTCGGCATGGAAGTCTGCTATGTCATGATAGATCTTTGCCATCTGATATTTCTTTTCAGATATCATGCGAAGGTCTTCGTTGAGTGCGTCCGAGAACCATTCCGATGAGGCTTTCATTCTTGTGGTGGTGTTGTCCTCGTTGGATCCGGCACCGTAGTCGTAGTAGTACCAGTAGAGTTTGCCTGCTTCGAAGGCCATGAGTTCGTACTCCGGATCGTTTTTCAGCTCTGCAAGATTTGCGGTCATAAGGCGCACAAGCTCGTATGACTCCTCTTCGGTAAATGATACGTCTTCCTTGTATGCTTCCATAAGTCCGAAATACGCTTTCGTTTTTTCAGGACGGAGCTTCGCCGCCTGCCGGTACGCTTCTGTTTTTTCACTTCCGGAAGCTGATTTTTCTGCCGTCATGATAAGCTGGTCGTAGCTCATGATCTCTTCACTGCGGTATTTTCCGTATGAAAAAAGACAAACTGCGCCCATTAAAACTGCGGCTGCTGCAGTGAAAAGAGTAAGCTTTATATTGCTGTTCTTTTCAGCTTTTTCAAGGGCGTGATAAAGTTCGTGACATGAGCGGTAACGCTTATCCGGATCATCTTCCGTACATTTTGCAATGATCTTTTTAAGTGTGTAGTCAGTCTTTCTGTCCTTCGGGTCAAAGACAAAACGCTTGTCCGAACTTCTGAATTTTTTGTTTCGGTCACATACCGGCAAAGGTTTTTTACCGGTCACCATGTGGTAGATGGCGGCTCCGATGTTGAATATGTCGGTGCGTTTGTCGAGACGTTCAGCATTCAGCTGTTCAGGAGCTGCATATTCCGGAGTGTACTGGATAGGTACGCCGGATTCCATCTGTACAACGGCACCGAAGTCGATGAATTTCAGCAGGCCGGAACGTCTGTCCGAACCGAATGAGCTTCGTATCGTGCTCTGCCTGTTTATGATCATGATATTGTCCGGCTTCATGTCGCTGTATATTTTACCGTAATCGTGAAGGAACTGTACCACCGAACATATCTCCTTGCCGTATTCGAGAACAAGTGAGTGGGGAAGTGCGCCCGAACGCAGAACGGTGCTCATTGAAGTACCGTCAATGTAGTCCATAACGATGTAGAAGCAGTCCCTTGTTTCCGCGTGCTGGATTATGTTCGGAAAGAAGTTCGACTTGTCAGCTTCGTACAGTTCCTTGATGAGCTTTGACTCCTGCTTTGCTGACGCTACCATTTCCGTACAGCTTTTTGAGATCTCCTTTACGGCACGGACGGCACCGTTCGCTTCAAGGTCGAATGCCTTGTAAACCACGGAAAGACCGCCGCGTCCGACTACTTCTTCAATACGGTATCTGTTGTTAAGAATTGTACCTTTGCTCAGCAATCTGATTTTTCCGCCCTTTCACTAAGTTTTATCGTCAGTGATGATATGTTGTCAGTTTCCTCACGTTCAATGCAGAGCTTTGTAAGATGTGCAAGCTTCCGTTCTGCAGTGTCATCGTCGGTTATCACGTCAGGATCGAGCTCTGCAGCTATCTCGCCGGCGGTTATCTTCTTGACGAATCCGTCCGAACAGATCATGTACACCGTATCATATTCCGCCGGAAGGATGCTGTAGTCAAATGTAACATCTTCAAGACCGGCTCCTATGCATCGGGTAAGCTGGTTCTGTCTTGTATCGGCTGCGGCTTCCTCCTCGGTGATCTTGCCTGATCTAATTTCGTCGAAGATAACTGAATGATCCGTAGTCAGAAGCTCAGCATTTCCGTTCTTTATCATATATGCACGGGAGTCACCTATGTGTGCGGCAATGATCTTGTTCAGGTTCCCGAGAAAGATAAGAGCCGTCATAGTCGTACCGAGGGTTTTGCCTGTGCGTTCCGCATAAGCGTTGAGTCTGTCTGATGCGTCGCGGAGAGTGTCATCCAGATCGTGACGGATGTGAAGTATGTTTTTTCTTTCCTTCAGCATTTCAGGAAGCTTTTTTTCAAACCATTCCGACAGTGTGCATATAACAAAGGCACTTGCTGTCTCACCGTCTGAAAGTCCTCCCAGCCCGTCGCATACAGCGGCTAAAATATATTCGTTTCCGTTCATCACCGCTGATTTGATGCAGAGGCTGTCCTGGTTTATACGCTTTATAGCACCTGTGTCCGTACAGTATGCAGAAATATAGTTCATTTGCTGTTCTCCGTTTTCCGTATTGCGTTAAGGAAACGCTGATTGAATGTGTAAAATCGTTTTTCATTCATCTTATAAGGAAAGTATATTCCTTTCCGTTTGCTCTGAAGTGACATCCTGAAAAAAGTTCGGTCCGTTCTCCCGCTTCGACAGCTTCTCCTTCGATGTCTGCAGAAACTGTGAAAGTGATAAAGTAGAGGTTCCTGTTTCTTACTGATGAACGTTCTATTCTGAAGTTTTCGCCGGTGTATCCGTTTCCGTAGACCGGTACCGTTCCGTTTTCAGTACTGATAACTGCCGGAGGCGCTTCCGGTTCGTCGCCGCACTGGTCCAGCATCAGCGTTTCAGCGTTCTGGTCTGTTATAAGGCAGGTCTGGGAAGAACGTATGTCAACGTGAAATGTAAACTCTGTCCGGTACAGATAAAATCTGTTCCCGTCATGTATTTCTTCCTTGTCCACGCGGCTTTCCTCAGAAAACAGTTCACAGTCTTCGCGGGCTATGAATGTTCCGTTTGTTGAGTTCTGGTCGGAAAGATAATAGCGTCCGCCTTCAAAAGTTATCGCAGCATGTATACCCGAGATCTCGGCAATGTCCGGAAGTGAAAGATCATTTCCTTCCTGTACGGAACGTCTGCCGATGCAGAACGGGAAGTGATCTATGATGAAAGCAGTGCCGTTTTCGTCAGTAAGATAGGCCTTTTCATCATCTTCGTGAAAGAGAGCTGCTTTCTGCCTTCGCCTTGCTTCACTGTCAGTAAGTTCCGTTTTCTGTTCATCACTGCTTTCAGTATCCGTTTTTCTGAAATGTCCGAAAAGTTTCATTTTTTCCCTCCTTCCTTACATTATTGAACGTAGGTTCTGCAGAGCTCAGTAACTCTGCACAGTCATTTTTCATTATATCCGAATTTTACCGGTTAGTCAAGGCAGTTATAATAAAATCAGCATATCCTGCCAGATTAATGGCTGGATATGCTGATCCGCATTAAAGAGAACTTTTTATATTCTCTCTTGTATTTACTTATTTAGCCTCTTCAATCGGCTGCTTTTCAGTGCAGGTGAATTCTCCCTTTTCCTTGTCGTAGTCAACGATAAGTTCTGAACCAGGAGCCAAGTCAACTGCAATTATCTTCTTTGCAACGAGAGTTTCGACTGTTCTCTGAATGTATCTCTTGAGCGGTCTTGCACCGAAGTTCGGATCGAATCCGTCTTCGATGATGAATTCCTTGGCAGCATCAGTAACTGTGATGGTGAGCTGCTTGTTTTCAAGGCGCTTCTGGAGGGAAACGAGCATGAGATCAACGATCTTGATTACCTGATCCTTCATGAGCGGCTTGTAGAATACTATTTCATCAAGACGGTTGAGGAATTCAGGACGGAAGCTCTGCTTGAGTACCTTGTCTACTTTCTGGCGTGCTTCTTCCGTGATCTCGCCGTCAACTATACCGTCGAGAATGTAGTTTGAACCGAGGTTTGAAGTGAGGATGATGATAGTGTTCTTGAAGTCAACGAGACGGCCCTGTGAGTCTGTGATACGTCCGTCGTCGAGTACCTGAAGAAGTGTGTTGAACACATCCGGATGAGCCTTTTCGACTTCATCGAAGAGAACTACCGAGTACGGTCTTCTTCTTACAGCTTCCGTAAGCTGACCGCCTTCCTCGTAGCCGACATATCCTGGAGGAGCTCCTATGAGTCTGCTTACGGCGTGTTTCTCCATGTATTCACTCATGTCGATACGGACAATGTTCTTTTCATCGTCAAAGAGGCACTGTGCAAGAGCCTTTGCAAGCTCTGTCTTACCAACACCTGTAGGTCCGAGGAAGAGGAATGATCCGAGCGGCTGGTTCGGGTTCTGGATACCTGCTCTTGAACGGAGTATAGCTTCCGATACCTTGCGTACAGCCTCGTCCTGGCCGTTAACTCTCTGGTGGAGAGTGTCTTCCATGTGGAGGAGCTTTTCACGTTCGCTTTCAACCAGCTTTGAAACAGGAATGCCTGTCCAGCGGCCGATTATCTTGGTGATCTCTTCTTCTGTTACCTTGTTTCTGAGGAGTGATTTGTCACTCTTTGATTCTTCGGCGAGGGCTTCCTTTTCCTCGATCTGCTTTCTGATTTCAGGAAGCTTTGAGTATTTGAGTTCGGCAGCTTTGTTAAGGTCGTACTCACGTTCTGCCTTTTCTATTTCCGCATTGACTGTTTCGAGTTCCTCACGAAGCTTCTTTACATCGTTGATAGCATTCTTTTCGTTTTCCCACTGAGCCTTCATTGAGCTGAATTTCTCACGGAGCTCTGCAAGTTCCTTCTGGATCTCGCTTAAGTGTTCGGCGGAGAGCTTGTCGTCCTCCTTCTTAAGAGCAGTTTCCTCGATCTCGAGACGCATGATGTGGCGTGAGATCTCGTCGAGCTCAGTCGGCATTGAGTCGATCTCGGTCTTGATCATTGCGTATGCTTCATCCACGAGGTCGATAGCCTTGTCCGGAAGGAAACGGTCTGTAATGTATCTGTTCGAAAGAACGGCAGCTGCGATAAGTGCCTGATCCTGTATCTTTACGCCGTGGAATGCTTCGTATCTTTCCTCGAGACCACGGAGAATTGAGATCGTGTCCTCAACTGTAGGTTCGGCAACGTATACCGGCTGGAATCTTCTTTCGAGCGCCTTGTCCTTTTCAATGTATTTTCTGTATTCATCAAGTGTTGTGGCACCGATACAGTCGATCTCGCCGCGGGCAAGCATCGGCTTAAGAAGGTTGCCTGCATCCATTGCGCCTTCGCCCTTGCCGGCGCCGACTATCATGTGTATTTCATCGATGAAGAGGATTATCTGTCCTTCCGAGGCTTTGATCTCCTTGAGGACAGCCTTGAAACGTTCCTCGAATTCGCCCTTGAACTTTGCACCTGCGACCAGTGCGCCGAGGTCGAGTGAGAAGATGTGCTTGTCCTTGAGTGATGACGGAACGTCACCACGGACGATTCGGAGTGCAAGTCCTTCGGCAATAGCGGTTTTACCTACAC
>JAGDDO010000350.1 GCA_017848205.1 Oscillospiraceae bacterium
AATTCATTTTTTTATTGTACTGATATAATCACTACTATTCTTTTTGTTATCGATTATATATTCAGATTTATAACTGCTGATTATCGTCTCGGACAAAAAGGTATACTTCCGTTTGTAAAACACCCATTTACGCCGTGGGCAATAATCGACCTTATCTCTATTCTTCCAGGTCTGACATTGTTAAACCATGGTTTCAAATTATTCAGAATGTTTAGAATGTTCAGGATATTCAGGACACTCAGAATATTCAAAACATTAAAATATTCACGAAACATCATTATAATAATCGACGTAATAAAGCGTTCAAAAGATGCTTTATTGGCAGTTTGTACGCTGGCCGTCGGATATATTTTAATCTCAGCTTTGATAATTTTTAACGTCGAAGGCGAGTCATTTGAATCTTTCTTTGATGCTATATACTGGGCTACGGTATCTCTCACAACAGTTGGATACGGCGATATATATCCTGTTACCAAAACGGGAAGAATAATAACAATGATATCATCAATACTTGGTATTGCAATCGTAGCGTTACCAGCTGGTATAATAACAGCCGGTTATATGGACGTCATCAATTCGGCGAAGAAAGAGAAAGAAAAAGATGATGAGTAAATGGCTCTCAAACCCACTTTTAAAAGGAGCGAAATTATGGAATATACATTTGAAAATCTTACTAACGATATCACCAACGCACACACATTAACCAGCAAAGCAGCAACGGGTGCTGTCAATCAACTTCTTACAATTCGAAATTGGATAATTGGATATTACATAGTAGAGTTTGAACAAAGTGGAGAAGAACGTGCAAAATACGGTACTCATTTGCTAAAGAAACTTGAAGAAAGTTTAGATTTCAAGGGCTCAAACACAGCATTATTTTATAAATGCAGACTATTTTATCAGCGTTATCCTCAGATTTTTTCGACGGCATCGAAAAAATTGAAAGCACTTTCAAAACTCAACAAATCCGACGATCAATCAATATTGACCCATAACTTATATGAGATAATTGAAAACAAAAATGAAAAATTTTCGACGGCGTCGAAAAAATTTGAAACTGATCCTGAAGTACTGATAAACAAGCTTTCTTTCTCGCATATAATGGAAATTGCTCCAATTGATGACCCTTTTCAACGTTTCTTTTATGAATTTGAATGTATAAAAGGTGTATGGAGCGTTCAGGAATTACGAAGACAAATAGGTTCAAATCTATATTTCAGATCAGGGATTAGTAAAAATCCAGAATTACTTCTTACCAAAATAAAAAAATCTGACGAAACCACAACATTATCTTTAAACGACCCTGTATCACTTGAATTTCTTGGCCTTGACGGAAAAATAGCAGTTACAGAAAGCGACCTTGAACAAGCACTTATGGATCATTTGCAGGATTTTTTGCTTGAAATGGGTAAAGGTTTCTGCTTCGAAGCAAGACAGAAACGTATTATAATAGACGATGAATATTATTATATTGATTTGGTACTTTACAACAGAATACTTCATTGTAATGTAATTATAGAACTTAAAGATGCACCTTTCAGTCATGAAAACATGGGACAGCTCAATGCCTATGTTGCTTATTATAAAGAAAATGAAATGAATATGGGAGATAATCCTCCAATAGGTATACTTCTATGTACAAAAAAAGGAAATAAAATGGTGGAGTATGCTTTATCCGGTTTGGACAATCCTCTGTTCGTATCAACGTATATGCTTCAGTTACCTGATAAAGAACAGCTTCAGGAATTCATTATAAAACAAATGGAGATGCTTGATCAATCTAATGAATAAGAAGAAATCACGCGAAAAGAGGTGCGCCATGAAATACATTCTTATGCATAAGAACATCGAAACTGCTCTTATAGATATCGACGATGTACTCGGAGGAATTAGTGTAATTGAAGATATTTACTCGGAGAAGCATCTTCCGGTGGGTGTGATAACTTCAAAAGGGTCAAATGAAAAAGCTGTCCGTAGCTCACTTAACAAATGGTGGCGCGGCAGATGTATTCCGGCGAGCAGAGCCGGCATAAATGAAGCACTGGAAACAATCGGAGCTGACGACACCTCTCTGCTTCTCACACGCTGTCTGGGGCTCAGTCTTTCGGATCATTACTGGATAAGGCCTGCGGTCTCGGATCTGAAATGGGAAAACATAAACTTCTTCGAGAACGATTTTTCCGATGACATGGGCGACGTACTGTTCGGTAAAAAGATAAGCCCGTCGGACATTGAGTTTCTTTCGCCGGACAACACATCTGACGGCGACCTGAAAAAACGATGGAAGATCATCGCGGGAAAACGCTGTCTGATAAAAGGCGGATCATACCCGTACCGCCAGCAGCCGTATAACGAAGTCATAGCCTCACTGATCGCGGAAAAGCTCGGCATAGCACATGTACACTACGACATGATAACCATAGCCGACGAACCTTTCAGCGTTTGCGAGGACTTTGTGACCACACACACTGAACTGGTCAGCGCATACAGGATAATGCAGATACGCGAGCGTAAAAACCACGAAAGCGAATACATGCACTACGTAAACATATGCAGGGAACTGGGCGTAGATGTCGTTCCGGCACTCGACGGAATGATAACCCTCGACTACATTATCGCAAATGAGGACAGACACTTCGGCAACTTCGGACTTCTCCGTGATCCGGACACGCTGGAATGGATAGGAGCCGCTCCGGTTTTCGACAGCGGCACATCCTTATGGTACAACCGCTCCGACGACCAGATAACCACAGCGAACATCATCTGCAAGCCCTTCAGAAAAACGCACAGTGAGCAGGCAAAACTCATTTCGGACATATCAAAGCCGGATCTTTCCGCACTCGACGGCATAGAAGCCGACATTTCACGCATTCTCTCATCGCAGAAGCCGGAACGGACCGCGCTTATAGCCAAATGTGTCATGAACAGGACCGAAACGCTGAAAAAACGATGAAACTGCGGATTTAATATTGATGTTTTATTTATTCTGTGATATAATAGATGAATAATGTGGTTTTTTGAAGGCACGTTATTTTCGGGCGAACTAAATTGTCTGCCTTATTGGCACAATGTTATATATGAAATTAAAATCAAGAGAGGTGTAATATATGGATTATCATTTTTCTGACAGAGTCTCAAAACTTAAACCTTCCGTTATACGTGAAATACTCAAGCATACTTCTGAACCGGGCGTTATCCCTTTTGCAGCCGGAAGTCCTGCTGCTGAAGCTTTCCCGAAGGATGCGATAAAGGCTATTTCAGACAGCATACTTGCGACAGATCCTATCGGTGCCCTGCAGTACAGCATTACCGAAGGCTATACTCCGCTGAGAGACCGTCTTAAAAATGAAATGGCGAAGAAAAACTGTTTCACCGAAGGCCGTGACGATCTCATCATCACATCCGGTGCACAGCAGGCAAACGAACTGGCCTGCAAGGTTCTTTGCAGTGACGGGGATACACTTATATGCGAAGCTCCGAGCTTCATCGGTTCACTCAACGCATTCAAATCATACAACGTAAATATCGTGGGCGTTGAAATGGAACATGACGGCATAAACATTGAAAAACTCGAGGAAGCACTTAAGACAAACAAAAGAGTAAAGCTTCTTTATCTTATAGCTAACTTCCAGAACCCTACAGGAAACACCCTGTCTCTGGAAAAGAGAAAAGCAGTCTATGAACTGGCAAAGAAGTATGACTTCATCATACTCGAGGACAACCCTTACGGTGACCTCCGCTTTGCAGGAGAAGACATTCCTTCCATCAAGTCGATGGATACCGAAGGCCGCGTTATCTACAGCAGAACATTCTCAAAGATACTCGCACCGGGTCTTCGCGTAGGCTACGTAAGCGCACCGGCCGAGATCATCTCAAAAATGGTCGTATGCAAGCAGGTAGCCGATGTACACACCAACATCTGGGCGCAGCAGGTATGCGACAGATTTATGGAAACAACAGATATGAACGAGCATCTGGCATCACTCAGAAAGGTATACAGACGCAAGTTCACACTTATGGAAAACGGTATAAAGGAACACTTTGACCCAGCGATAAAGGTAACTGAACCTGAAGGCGGTCTGTTCATCTGGGCGACACTCCCTGAAAACATCGACATGATGAAATTCTGCAAAGTCGCTGTTGAACAGTACAAGGTAGCAGTCGTTCCGGGCACCGCTTTCATGATAAACGAAACTGACAGAACTAACTCTTTCCGTCTCAACTTCTCAACACCGTCAGACGAACAGATAGTCCGCGGATGCGAGATACTCGGAAAGCTTACTAAAGAAAAATTTTAACAGACTGCCGTAAAAGCGGCAGAGAAACGGAGATCCATCATGGCAAATTTTGAACGTTACAATGTTTGTGAACCATACCTTCTTGCAAGAATAAAGGCACTCAGAATGCCTCCTGCAGTTATCGGACTCAAGCTCACAGACGACAAGCAGATATACAGCGCAGTAGTTGACATCCCGATGGGCAGAGGCCTTCTCGGTACACTCGTATGCCTCGCAAACGGTGCAGTTAACATCTACTTCAACAACGGCGCACAGATAACAGGTCTTGCAGCAAATCATCCTGCACTCGCACAGGCATGCCGCTCATTCCTCGCAAGCGCAGGACAGTCACTCCCTGTATGCGAAAGAACATCTGTTTTCGACATTCCGATGAATCCTTCTGAACATTTCGTTCACCTCATGACAAGAAAGGGCGTTTACAAGACTGTTGTAAATCCTATGACAGCAGGCTCTGAAGAAGACAAGATGAGAGCATTCCTTCTCCACCTTTACCAGAAGGTAATGAACGAAGTTCAGACAGCTCAGACAAAAGAAGCTGCTTCACGCAAGTAATCCTGAAAGGACGTTAAATAAATGTCAGAAACAATCGCAAAGAAGACCATTTTCAGCGGAATACAGCCTACAGGTACATTCACACTCGGAAACTACATCGGAGCCATCAGAAACTGGGGGCCGCTCCAGGACGAGTACAACTGTATCTACTCCATCGTTGACATGCACGCAATCACTGTAAAGCAGGAACCTGCAAAGCTTCGCCAGAACACACTTGAAGCCTACGCTCTCCTTCTTGCCTGCGGCATAGATCCGAAAAGATCAACTGCATTCATACAGAGCCACAACCCGAACCATGCGGAACTCAGCTGGATACTCTCCTGCTCGACACAGTTCGGCGAACTCTCACGTATGACACAGTTCAAGGTAAAGAGTGAAAAGCACTCAGACGACGTAAATGCCGGCCTTTTCACCTATCCTGTACTCATGGCAGCTGACATTCTTGCATACAATGCTGACCTCGTTCCTATCGGAGCTGACCAGAAGCAGCATCTTGAACTTGCAAGAAACATTGCAGGCCGTTTCAATCAGAAATACGGCGAATTCTTCACTCTTCCGGAGCCTTACATTCCAAAGACAGGCGCAAGAGTAATGTCACTTCAGGATCCTACAAAGAAGATGTCCAAGTCAGATGAGAACCCTAACGCATGTATCTTCATTCTCGACGACAAGGATACAATAATCAGAAAGTTCAGGCGTGCCGTAACAGACTCAGAAGCTGAGGTATGTTACCGCGAAGGCAAGGACGGCATAAACAACCTCATGGCGATCTATTCGGCTGTTACAGGAAAGTCATTCGACGATATCACAGCTGAATTCGCAGGAAAAGGCTACGGTGACTTCAAGGTCGCAGTAGGCGAAGCTGTTGCTGACCACCTTGAACCGGTACGCACAGGCTTTGCAAAGCTCATCGAAGACAAAGCTTACCTTAAGGAATGCTACACTGCAGGTGCGGAAGCTGCCTTCAGAATGACAAGAAAAACACTCTCCAAAGTATACAGGAAAGTAGGCTTTGTGGACGCAAGATAAGCAGATACGGCATTTTCTCATGTGTTTTTTACCCATTATTACTGAAAGACATACGAAATATTCTATACATATTACAAAATTGCAGAAAATGCTTGCTTTTTACGCTGGTTTGCGGTACTATAATTAAAGGCTTTTATCAGCCTTGTTTTGAGGGTTTTCATATGTTTGAATTCAAGGAACACTACGACATAAATGATCTTATAAAGATCGTCGGAATACTCAGAAGCGAAAACGGATGTCCGTGGGACAAGGTACAGACCCACAAGTCGATCCGACAGGACTTCATAGAGGAAGTTTATGAAGTTGTTGAGGCCATCGACATGGACAGTGCTGAAATGCTCCGCGAGGAGCTGGGCGACGTTCTGCTTCAGGTAGTCTTCCATTCACAGATCAAGACCGAGGAAAATGTTTTCGGTTTTGAAGATGTGTGCAACGACGTTTGTCAGAAACTCATAATCCGTCATCCTCACGTATTCGGCGAGGTAAAGGTGGACGGATGTGAACAGGTCTTAAGCAACTGGGAACAGATCAAGCAGCAGACCAAGGGACAGACGACGTACACGGAAACGCTTGAAAGCGTTCCGAAAACCTTCCCTGCTCTTATGAGAGCCCAGAAGGTCGGAAAACGCGCTTCAAAGTCCGGCATGGATTTTGAGGACGTAAAGTCAGCTCTTGAACGTCTTAAGTCAGAAATAAGCGAACTCGAGGCTGCCATCGCGGAAAACAGTCCTGAAAAAATAAAGGACGAACTCGGTGATGTACTCTTCTCCTGCACAAACGTTGCAAGAAAAGCCGGTGTCGATTCCGAAGAAGCACTTACGGAATCAACCGAAAAATTCATCGGACGTTTTGCAAAGACAGAAGAACTGATCAGGCTAAAGGAGATAGATATGAAATCTCTTGGCATAGATGAGCTTGACGAGTACTGGAAACAGGCTAAAGCTCAGAACACAAACCATTAAACGGAGGTAAATAAAAATGACAAAGGCAGATTTAATCAATGCTATAGCAGAAAAAGGCGAATACTCAAAGAAGGACGCTGACAAGGCTCTTGCTACTGTAACATCAGCTATCACAGAAGCTCTCGCAAAGGGCGAAAAGATTCAGCTCATCGGCTTTGGTACTTTTGAAGTACGTGAAAGAGCAGCTAAGGATTCAAAGAACCCAAGAACAGGCGAAACAATCCACTGCCCAGCAAAGAAGGCTCCTGCTTTCAAGGCTGGTAAGGCTCTCAAGGATGCTGTAAATACACCTGCTAAGAAGAAGTAATATTTACACATAAACACTTTAAAAGCACATGCGTCGGATCTCTGATCTGATACTGTGCTTTTTTTGTTTATACGCAAAACAGGAGCTGTCTTCCGGGCGGCTCATTTTAACGAAAGAGGAAATTATGCGACTCGACAAATACCTGAAAGTAACACGTCTCATAAAACGCCGTACAGTGGCCAATGAGGCCTGTGACGCCGGCAAGGTGATGGTAAACGACAAGATAGCCAGAGCCTCCTACGACGTCAAGGTAGGCGACGTGATAACCATCACACTTGGTCAGAAACCGTTAAGCGTGAAAGTAACCAATGTTACCGAGCACGTTACCAAGGACAGCGCTGCCGACAACTACACGGTCATCAGTCAGTAAGAACGGCTTATATACGTAACACAAAACAGAAAAGACGCGGACTTCAGTCAGAAACGACTGCGGTCTGCGTCTTTTTTTATTATATCAGTCTGTTATCAGAACGAACCCGAAAGTCCCATAGCGCCTCCGAAAAGTCCGCCTGAAAGGTATTTCTCATCTGCACCAAGGGAAGCAAGCAGGTCTGAGATGAATTTATCAAAATCTGCGGTATGAATGAATGTATCCATATCGGTGCATTCGCTTTCAGAAGGGAAACTTACCTGTGCCCCTTCGACGTAGTCAGTCTTTACGGAAGCTCTGAACTTTCCTGCCCCGGCTAATTCAGATGATACGATCTGAGCGCCGTCCTCCGCTTCAAAAAGGAGCTCAAGTCTTCCTATACTTCCGTTTGTGAGCTCGTACATGTCACATGAGACCTTGCCTGAAAGGTATTTGTCCTCAATAACGACAAGATCTTCAAAGCTCACTGTTACCGGCTCATCACCGCCGTCATCATTACCGAAAACGACTTTGCCCGAATATCTGCCGCCGTTCTCTCTGCCTGTAACTGCTGCTGACGCTCCTTCTGACTCAAGTTCGAACGCAAAACGTTTTTCAAATCCGGCAGTCATAACTGAAAACGGATGATCTTCCTGTTTCCACTCAACGCCCCTTATATCGCCGTTAGGGTCAACATAGGTACAGAGGGTGGCATCGCCTTTAACGTCCCCTGCAGAGTCCCTGAGCCCTTCGAGCATCTCTGAATATGATCCTTCATCCATACCGGATGCCTTTTTCGCAGCATCACTGTTCTCAAGCGCATCTGCAAGCTTTCCGTAAAACTCCTTTATGTCTTCTTCCTCAATAACGGAAGTGATCCTGCTGTAACTGTACGCCACGCTTCTGACATTACCGTTCACTTTCTTCTCGAGAGATGTTTCCGCGTCACCGGCAAATTCCACAATAAGATCACCGTAAAGTCTGACTATCTCAGAAATATCATCCGCATCAAGGGAAGCAGATGCCAGAGCAGCTGTATTCGCGGCCTTGCTCTCAATATCGTATTCAACATACCCGTCAGTCAGTTTGCCGATCTTAAAAAATCCCTTTTCCTCTCCGACAGCCAGATCAAGGTCAAGCACTTTTCTTCCGTCGGCTTCAATGTTAAAAACAGACTGGGTGCATCCGTCCGCAGCGGTTACATGACCGTTTGCCGTGAGCTTTCTGCAGAAGCCGTCACCGTAAATGTCCTTTAATGAAAAAGCGGTATTGTCGGGAAGTTCGATCTCAAAAGTCACGTCAGATGTATTTGCCTCTGACGCTTCCGCACGTTTTGTGAGCTGATCATCAAGCCTGTCGAACGTGTGCTGATATACATAGGCACAGTAATCGTCCGGCTTCATGACCGCCATTCTTATAGCGTTCCTGACGGCAGGCACAGTCGCACAGGCTATTCCCGCTCCACCGATAACGACCGCAGCAGCTGCTGCTATAACAGTACCCTTACCTGTTTTTTTCGCCGGTGCAGACACTACGTCGGCCTGCACTTCAGCACCAGTTTCATTTGTATTCATTTTTCTGTCTCCTTTCGGAAATTCTTTTGTATATGTATCTTTATTTGTATGATAACATTAAAACTTATGTCCTGTCAATGGCAGATCATGGTCTGAAACTACAAGATAAACAAAAATCCAGTGTTAAAACACGTCAAAACGTAAATTTTTCAATATAACACTTGTCTATTATCTCATTTTAGAGTATAATGATTATAAGGAGATGATAATATGAATGGACAAAGTGATGCAACTATGAGGTTTTCTGTAAATGAAGACAAAGAAAGAGCCTTAAAGAACGACCTCACTATCATCTATGATGCACTCAAGGAAAAAGGTTATAATCCTGTAAACCAGATCGTTGGCTATATTCTTTCAGAAGATCCTACATACATTACAACTTATCAGAACGCCAGAAACATCATCAGACATATAGACCGTGATGAACTGCTTCAGATACTCGTAAGATCATACATTCAGCATTAACATAAAACATGGTTTATACCATGTTTTATTTTTTTAAGAACAATGCCGTTCCGCATGAGCACTCTCATACGGAACGGCATTTTCTTTTGTGTAATAAAAATTGTATGCAAAATGAAAGTCCGCGGGATACCCCGCATTCTCTGATCTGAAAAGCTGATAAAAACTTCCCTATTCTGCCACCGGAGCACCGGAATCGTTTTTAAGGAAGTCTATGACGTCGTCAGTGGTCGTGAAGCAGAGAGCCGTACATGTGTCGGCACATCCGTAGTAGATGGCTATACGGCCTGTGGCTGCGTCTACGATGTTAGCACACGGGAAAGTAACATTAGGCACGTCGCCGACGCACTCATAAAGCTTCTGAGGACTTATAAGATACTGACGCGGACGCTTTATTACCTTCCACGGCTCATCCCTGTCAAGAAGGGCTGCTGAAAAGCTGTAGACAAATCCGTTGCACGAGGTAAGCACGCCGTGGTAGAACATGAGCCAGCCCTCCGACGTCTCCACAGGCACCGGACCTGCACCGATCTTGGTACTCTGCCATCCTCTCACAGGCGCCATAACGTGTCTGTGACGACCCCAGAAGGTCATGTCAGGACTTTCGCTGTAGAATATGTCGCCGAAAGGAGTGTGACCGGAATCGGACGGGCGTGAAAGCATTGCGTAGTTTCCGTTTATTTTTCTCGGAAAGAGAACTCCGTTCCTGTTAAAGGGAAGAAATGCATTTTCCATCTGGTGAAATGTCTTAAAGTCCTTAGTCCATGCGATGCCGATAGTCGGCTTGAATTTATAGCCGTTGCACCAGGTAAGATAGAAACGGTCTTCAATGAAAACAACTCTCGGATCGTAACCGTAGCAGAACTCAGCAATTTCCTCGTCACCGCATTCAAACTGTATTCTCTCATTTTCTATATTCCAGTGTATGCCGTCCTCTGAAAATCCGGCATGGAGCTCCATATCCCTTGCCTTGTTATCCACACGGAACACACCGGCAAATCCGCCTTCAAAGGGCACAGCCGCACTGTTGAACACGCTGTTGGAACACGGGATAATATCCCTTTCAATTATCGGATTGGCATCAAACCTCCAGACAGTATCACTGCATCCTGCCGGTCTGTCCTGCCACGGTATGTTCTTTACTTCCTTTTCGCCGAATATCTGATACTTCATTCCCCGATCCGCCTTTCATAGCCCTCAGTTTCCGGGGAAACACTGCCGAGACCGGAAATTCACAGGTCTTTGCTCCGGTATTCCTGCAGAAGATCACTCCCAGTCGTCATCGTAGTACCCGTCGTCATCATCATCGTCTTCGTAGTACTCGTCTTCGTCTTCATCGTAATCTTCGTCATCTTCATCCTCTTCCTCAGGCGCCGTCGTCACGGTCTCTGTCACTGTGGAAGAAGCCGCCGGAGTCGTTGTCGCAGGCGCTGTCGATACAGGAGGTTCCTCTTTGAAAACTGATTTGTTTTTGTATTTGTCAAGGGTGATCGTCCTGTTGGAATTGTACATCCTGATAAGATCTTCACGTGTATTGTACTTTTCCGACAGATCACCGTTTTTGTCAAGAATATAGTCACCGTACCAGAGACCGAAGAATGACCATACCGCACGGTCACGGAAGGTAAGCTCCATGTCAGGCAGAGTGCCGCATTCGCTGAGCGCAATGAGCTTCTGACCGCCTGTGAGGGAATAGATCCACTGATACTGCTTGTAGTAGCTGGTGTTGTCTGTGTTGTCGCTGTAAAGATCGACAGATGCTATGTCAAAGGCTGCATTTCCCACGAAATAATCCGTACCCTGAGCGCTCCATATCCAGATAAGGTTATTAAGCTTGTGATATTCCGTCTGCCTCTTGTAAAGCAGATTCCAGAGCCACTTGTACGAATCTGCGCCGGAACTTCCCCACCAGAACCAGTCACCGCTGGCCTCGTGAAGCGGTCTCCAGAGCACGGGAACATGCTTTTCCTTAAGACGGGCAAGCTGTGCCGATACATTGTCTATGTCATGGATCAGAAGGACTGTCTCGGCTGTGAGAGTACCCTCCTGATAGAGTTCGTCGATCTTCTGAGGTGAAAGCATTGCCACGTCCATGTCAGTCACCGCATTTGTAAGGTCAAAGTCTGTCTTTTCCGAATAGAATTCGTTCTCGTAAAGAGGAGCCTTCCAGTGCCAGATGTATCCGACGATACCGCCTTTTTCAGCCCATTTCAGAGCAGCAGATACATCATCTTCCTCAGCAGGTACCGGCTCTGCGGCGTTTACGGAGTACTGACTCATATCGCCGAAACGGATAGCAGGATAATTCAGAGTGTTTTCATAGATCTTCTCAAGCTCTATATTGCGCCAGTCAGATACGTACTGGCCTGTGATTATCCTTTTTCCGAAATTGTCCGTCATATACTTCATAAGTTCCTTTGCTTCAGCAGATGCATTGGAATTGACAAGCGACGGAGAGATATCGGTCCTTGATGAGTAAATGGACTGGTTGTTTCTTATACAGAGATAGTCAAGGTCTATGCCGCCCTCGATCTCATGAACAGTGAGTGTGGTTTCGCCCGGTTCAAAGAAAACGCCGTAGTAGGTCTTGATAACAAACCTTCCCACTGTTTCCTCCGTGCATTCAAACTCAAACAGCTGCTCGCCGTTTAAGCAGACCTCGTTTCTCACCACTTCGTCAGATGCAAAGCATATGGAAATGTCGTAGTGCTGGGCTGTCGGAATACTGAACCTGAAGAAAAGCGAGTTTCCCTCGTCAACATTGAAGTCGGTAAGATAGCCGTCTCCGGAATAACCCGGTCTGTAGTCAGCCTCGGTAAGGCACCAGTTTCCTTCAGTATCTTCAGCCTCGATAAGCTGTTCGAAAGCAGTCTGATTAATGGTCTCGGCGTTGAGAACGTATTCCGATACCGTTTCTCTCGGTTCTTCAGTTGCTGAGGTTTCAGCCGGTTCAGTAACAATGTTGTCAGAGCCGCTGTCCTCGTCAACAGTTTTCCTGTTAACGGAATTCTGCAGAACATTAAGTATGCAGACAGCTGCAACAATGAACGCCGCGAACATTGACACAAGCAGCACTGCCAGCTTTCCGGAAACCTTTTTCTCGGCTGTTACGCTTGCGAAAATCGTTTTTATGTTTTTATCTGTCACTTTTCTGCTCAAAACATACCTCTTCCTTCTTAATTAATTGTACCATAGATTCAATTTACATGTCAATATAATTTAATGTAATTTCCTTAATTTTTAAGAATTAATTTAAGTGATTTAAGAAGATAATTTCTGATCAGAATGTCCGAACATATATCTTACTTAAATGCACACATCTTATAGTATATTATTTTTCTGACTTTTTTGCAAGTCAAAATTGAAATCGGTGTATTTTTACGCTATAATTATAGTAATAACAAGGAGGATAAGACATATGCAGAAAATGCTCGGTTACATGAGAAAAGCCATACAGGAATACGGCATGCTGTCAGACGGCGACAGCGTCGCTGCAGGCATATCCGGAGGCAAGGACAGTCTTGTTATGCTTCTGGGTCTTCAGCTGCTCAGACGCTTCATAGGGATCGACTACAGCGTTCACGCTCTTGCCATTGACCCTGTATTCGGCGGAAAGGAAACGGACTACACGGCCATACGGGCGCTCTGTGACGAATACGACATACCTTTCACCGTTGTTCCCACCCATATTGCCGAAGTCGTCTTTGACATACGAAAGGAACCGAATCCGTGCAGTCTCTGCTCCCGTATGAGGCGCGGCGCTCTTCTTGAAGCCACACGTGAACTCGGATGCAGCAAGCTCGCACTCGGCCACAACAGAGACGATGCTGTTGAGACCTTTTTCATGAATCTGTTCAACGAAGGCCGGATAGACTGCTTCTCGCCTGTCTCGTATATGTCTCATCACGACGTAACGGTAATAAGGCCTCTTGTAAAAGCTCCTGAGCGTGAAGTAGCCGGAACAGCCAGAAAACTTGGACTGCCGGTCTTAAAGTCCGCCTGTCCCGAGGATGGTCACACCAACCGCGAGGAAGTAAGGCAGTTCATACTCGAAAAAGAACGCGAAGACCGCCGGTTTCAGGATAAAATAACCGGTGCCCTCAAACGTGCAGGAATAAGCAGATGGTGAGCACATACAGATGATCCTGACAAACGAAAACGGAAGAAAAGCACATGGCTCTTCTTCCGTTTTTGTTTTATCTTATATTCGTTCGACCGGCAGTTTCATATTTCAGCATGAAGCCGGTGCGAAATACCGCTCTCTGTGACGCGAAAATCAGCGTTTTCTTAATCAGGCAAAGAATGTTGACCAGAAAGCGTTGTAGATCTTGCTGTAATTGAGGTGTGCTCTGAGAATTTATGTAGCATCAGTCTG
>JAGDDO010000351.1 GCA_017848205.1 Oscillospiraceae bacterium
GAAAAGAAGATCATCGGCGATCTGCTCTCCCCTGCCGACATAGTTGTACTGGTAATACCGGTGGATGCCGCCGCACCGAAAGGCAGACCCATTCTTCCGCAGCAGATGGTACTCCGCGAAGTCCTTGACGCAAAAGCGATACCGGTTTCCACACAGACAGAAACTTATGAAGAAACTCTTTCCATGCTCGTAAAAAAACCGAAGCTTGTTATAACTGACAGTCAGGCATTTGCCGAAGTGAGCAGAAAAACTCCTGAGAACCTTACACTCACCTCATTTTCCATTCTTATGGCAAATTACAAGGGAGTGCTTGAACAGGCGGTAAAGGGACTTAAAGCACTGAAAAAACTGAATGACGGTGACAGAGTCCTTATCTCGGAAGGATGCACACATCACCGGCAGTGCGGCGACATAGGCACTGTCAAACTTCCGGCTCTTATCAGAAAATTCACAGGCGTATCCCCTGAATTCTGTTTTACATCCGGGCGCGATTTTCCTGAAGATCTTTCCGGATATTCACTTGTGATCCACTGCGGCGGATGCATGCTGAACGAACGTGAAATGCAGTCACGAAGCAGAAGAGCCATGGAACAGAACATTCCTTTTACAAACTACGGAACTGCCATCTCATATATGAACGGTATACTTCCGAGGACATTAAGTCTGTTTCCGGAGCTGTGCAGTGCTCTGGACGAATGAAAGCAGTAAAAGGAATAAAATTTCACTTCATGTCCCGGCATTCCCTCCACTCTCCTGAATAGCGGATATACGTATTTTCAGACATTATCAAAATGTTAAAAGAACATATTGAAACATGAAAAAACAGTGAAAATAAATCAATTGACTTGCACATCCTGTGCAGTTATGATATAATAGTGAATGGCTCAGGCCAGTTTTTACTATTTTTTTGAATCAGGTTAAAACGAAAGGAAGATAACATACATGAAAAAAATCAGATCAATTATCTCAGCAGTCGCTGCTGTTTCACTCCTTGCTTTAACAGTAACATCATGCGAAAAAGTAGCTCCGGACGCTCCTTCGGCAGGCACACCGGACAATGCAGCTGTTACTGAAGCAGATAACGCAGGTGCAGAAAATGCAGGTAATGCAGGAAATAATGAAAGCAGCAAAAGTGAAGACAGTACAGCAGATGCAAAGCCTTCAAATTCAGCTGATGAAATCGGAAAGCCTCCTAAAATGAATGAAAACAATCTTGTTGATCAGCAGGTTGTAGACGAAGGTCTTACACTTTCACTTCCTGACGTTGAAGCAAGCGCCGGCGAGGAAGTTTCCTTCAAGGTAGATCTTTCTGACAACTCAGGTCTTACCACACTTATCGCATGGATCGACTTCAACAAGGATTATTTTGAATACGTTTCAGCAGTCGGCGGTGATGCCGATGATGAAGAAAACGAAGATTCTGTAATGTATTCAAACCTCACATTCAATACATTCAACAAGGAAGACGAACCTGACAAGACAACACTTGTCTGCCTCTACCTTGACGGTGCACAGCAGACATTCAAGGAAAATACAACATTTGCGACAGTAACTTTAAAGGTAAAGGAAGATACTCCGGCCGGAAAGTACGATCTTGCATTTGATCCTGACCTTGACGGTAACGGCGGTGCAATGTGCAACGACTACGACCGTAAGAATGAAGTTCTTCTTATCCGTACTCCAAAATTCAAGAACGGAAGCATTACTGTAAAGTAACGGAGGATTTTTAAATGAAAAAAAGAATTTTTATATGCGCTGTGCTTATGGCATCAGCTTTATGTCTTGCGGCATGTGACGAAGCCACACCTGATCCTTCTTCATCACCTGCAGGACAGTCATCTGAGAACAGTGTTCAGAATGACGAATACATCCCTGAAAAGGACGCAGACGGCAACACTATCGAAGTAGTTGAAGTAACTGACGCACAGGGTGAAGTTGTAAAGGACGATTCAGGAAATCCTGTAACAGAACTTAACATCGTTGATGATAAAGGTGCTGTTATCACTGACGCAAGCGGAAACAAGGCAAAGCCTAACATTCCGGCAAAGCCTTCAAAGTCTTCTGCTTCTCCGTCACCGGCAAACAACGGCAGCAACGGAAATAACGGAAGCAACGGAAGCAACGGAAACAGTAATGACAATTCCGCTCAGCCAGTAAAACAGAGCAATGAACTCGTTGCCTTTCTCTGGTACGGTGATTCAAAGCCTGTTAACGGCAAGGCTAAGTTCGACTGCATCACATCTGACACTGATATTCTCGAGATCACTTTCAAGATCAAAGACGGCGCAAAGAACGGAAAGTACGAAGTAAAGTATTATGAAGACTCTGACCGCGGATCATCATTCTGCGACGACAGTGATGATATAAAAACCATTGACGTTACTTACGTTCCTGGCGTTATCGGTGTAAATGAAACTGTTTCAGACAATGCTGTTCCTACTTCCGGTCTTGTTTTCGCAATGACCAGCGCAGACGGAAAACCTGGTGATACAGTTACTATAAAATGCAGCCTTAAAAATGTCACAACTCCTGTTGCAGCATTCAACTCATATCTTTCATATGACACATCTGCACTCGAACCGGTTTCAGTAAAGAACATCGGATTCATCGGAAATTCCGGCAATTTCACCAGCAATGTAAAATGATTTCACTTCTAAATCATTTCCCGTGCTGTAGGAAACGTGGTAAAATCAATAGAATTATTGCTTTTTCCTTTCAGTTTTTTTAACAGCCCGTGATAACTTTTTTTGAAAAGCACTTGAAATTATACGGGTTTTGATATAGAATAGAAATATAATATTTTTTATTACAATTATTTATGGAGGTATTTTAACTATGTCAGTTAAAGTTGCAATCAATGGTTTCGGACGTATCGGTCGTCTCGCTTTCAGACAGATGTTTGACGCTGAAGGATATGAGGTAGTTGCTATCAACGACCTTACAAAGCCTTCAATGCTCGCTCAGCTCCTCAAGTATGATACAGCTCAGGGCGGATACTGCGGAAAGATCGGCGAAAACAAGCACACAGTTACAGCTGATGACGAAAAGGGTACTCTCACTGTTGACGGTAAGACACTCACAATCTATGCAAAGGCTAACGCAGCAGAACTTCCTTGGGGCGAGATCGGCGTAGACGTAGTTCTCGAATGCACAGGTTTCTACTGCTCAAAGGATAAGTCACAGGCTCACATCGATGCTGGTGCTAAGAAGGTTGTTATCTCAGCTCCTGCAGGCAATGACCTCAAGACTATCGTATACAGCGTAAACGAAAAGACTCTTACAAAGGATGACATGATCATCTCAGCTGCTTCATGCACAACAAACTGCCTCGCTCCTATGGCTGATGCTCTTAACAAGTATGCACCGATCCAGAGCGGTATCATGAGCACAATCCACGCTTACACAGGCGACCAGATGATCCTCGACGGTCCCCAGAGAAAAGGTGACCTCAGAAGATCAAGAGCAGGCGCTTGCACTATAGTTCCTAACTCCACAGGCGCTGCAAAAGCTA
>JAGDDO010000352.1 GCA_017848205.1 Oscillospiraceae bacterium
GTGGTAAATGTAAATCCGGACAATACAAACGTTATACTCGGTGATAACAATATAACCGTTTACGGAAGTGACTGCATTGAAGATGTTATGTGCGGCAATAAGATAACTCTTTCGCCGCTGTCATTCTATCAGGTCAACACCGAACAGGCGGAAAAACTGTACGGCATTGCTGCGGAATTTGCTGATCTGAAAGGAAACGAAGAACTCTTCGACCTCTACTGCGGAGCGGGTACCATCGGCCTTTCCATGGCAGACCGCGTAAGTCATCTGACCGGTGTCGAGGTAGTTGAGCAGGCAGTGGAAAATGCGAAGGCAAATGCGAAAGCAAACGGTGTGACCAATGCAGATTTCATCTGCGGCGATGCAGGTGAAATTGCCGACCGCCTTCAGAAGGAAGGCAGAAAGCCTGACGTGATCATAGTAGACCCTCCGCGTAAAGGCTGCGACCAGCTCACACTAGACGCCATAGTAAAAATGGCTCCGGAAAAAATAGTAATGATCTCATGCAATCCGGCTACGGCAGCAAGAGACTGCAAGATTCTCTGCGAAGAGGCGAACGGATATAAGCTCAAAAGAGTAAAGGGCGTGGATCTCTTCCCGGGCACAGTGCATTGTGAAACTGCCGTGCTTTTAGTAAAGGAAAGAGGTTAACTGGCTGATAATTGGTTCGGTGATATTAAAGTCAGAAAAAATATGATACGTAATCAGATCTCCGCTGCAGCGTGAAAATACTGCACGGGGATTTTTTTTCTTTGATTGAAAACATAATTTATAAATATTTATACTTGAATGTCAGCCAGTTATGTGGTAGAATATATATGTTTGCGTCTTAATTCTGATTCACATTTAATGCGGAATAGAATATGAGTATTAGCAGGCAGACGATAAAAGTAATAATATCTCAGAAAATGATGATATCACTGCTTTTATTAATTGTATACTTTAATCAGCACAAAAATTTATGAAGGATGAAAAAAATGAATAATACCATTCTTAGCGTAATTTCTGGTTACGCAGTTACAAAATCCAATCGAATTGCTGTTGTATCAAATAAAGAACAGCTTACATATTCAGAATTCTGGAAAGAAATCTGCAGAGCTGCTCATTTTTTCAGAAAAAACGGCATAAATAAGGGAGATCTGGTCGCTATAAAAGCTGCACAGAGTCCGAGCTATTTAATCTGCTACTACGGAATACAGCTTGCAGGCGCTGTTCCGTGTGCTCTTGAACAAAATATGCCATCAAGTTCAACAGTACAAGTTGCCTCAAAACTGAAAGCAGATACTGTTATTTCCGAAAAAATTGCCGTAAATGATTTACCTGATAATCTGAAATATTTTTCAATGCAGGAAATTCGTTCAGAAAGCATCTCACTTGCAGATGACATGAGCGGTCTTGAAATTCCGTCTGAAAGTGACACACAGATCATCATGTTTACAACAGGTACAACAGGTGCATCAAAGGGTGTTGAAATTTCATTCAAAGCAATGGCTGCATCTGAACAGAAAATCGCTGATTTCCTTGATATGAAGTACTACGCTGAGCATGGTGTGCTTATTACTCCTACTCCGCTTAACCACGCAAAGGGAATATGGGAAACTGGAGGAATGCTCCGCAGCGGAGGAACAGTTTACATCCTTCGTGGAATGGCAGATTTAAATACATATTTCAAGGCACTTGACTATCCGTGTGAAAAACTGCTTCTTTCACTTGTTCCAGCAAATCTCAGAATTCTTCTGACTATGGTACCTGATGAATTCGCAAAATATGCTGACAGAATAGGTGACATTAAGCTCGGTACAGCACCATTGCTTGAGCATGATAAGGAGCTTTCAATTAAATTGCTTCCGAATACCAATTTTCACAACGCATACGGTTCATCTGAGGCAGGTATTCTCACAAATCTTGTTTACAATAAGCATACAGGTCTTGAATACTGCATAGGACAGCTTTTGCCGAATGTTGAAGCAATTGTTGTAGATGATGATCGTAAGCCTATAAAATCATCTAAGGAAAACATGGGTAAACTTGCATTCAGAAGCAATTCAGTAATGAAAGGTTACTACAACGAGCCTGAACTTACAGCTGAAATTCTTGAAGACGGAATAGTCTATACAAATGATTTCGGCTATGTTGATGAAAACGGCTTTGTATTTGTAAGAGGACGTGCTGATGATGTTATCAACACAGGCGGACTTAA
>JAGDDO010000353.1 GCA_017848205.1 Oscillospiraceae bacterium
AACAACTGTGTAATCATTCTTATCATGAACTGCTTCTCCGTTGACTTTAAGAACGCCGTCTTTATATAACACAGCCTGCGTTTTAAAAAACTTATCATCTCTGAAAGGTATATATTTACCCTGGGAAGGAGTTCCATATCTTGCTCTGGAGTATTCATAAAACTCGGCTGTATTATCATCAATCTTAGTAAATTCCCCCTTGCCTTCCTTATTGAATGAATATAAATCTCCGTTTTCATACAGGACGAATACATATTCGGATTTATCGTTAGGTTCAATTATTCTGAAATTCTGAAGTTTATCAGATACAAGCGGTTCATCTGCAGGTTTGTCCGGAACTACGGTAATATTACCGGAACCTATCAGATTTCCTTCCTTGTCCTTTACCTCATATTCCGTTTTTCCGGCTGTTTCTGCAAATATATATGGAATACCCTGAACTTCAACATTATCAGATATCCGGCCATAATAGTAATCAGCAGGTTTTGCAATACTATTGTCCTTTACCGAAAGAATTGTATTGTAATCCAGAAAATGACGCGGCTTCAGATACAGACGGGACACATATCCTTCTTTAACTTCGATATCCGGGAAAATGATCCCGGCACTATATTCTCTGTAGTCTATGTCGCCTGTAAAGTAAACATTTTTGAATTTTCCAAGAACTGAAACATCTTTTAAAGTAGAATCGGTAATGGCTATCCATTGAAGCTCATTAAAGGAACTCAGCGCATCAAGATCAAAATTTACAGTATTCTTAATACCGACATCAACCACATTCTGAAACTGTTCATCAGTCTTTTTCATTGTAGATGAGTCGAACGTGATATATTTAAACTGGGAAGAATTTTTAACTTTATTTAAAAGCGCAAAATCAAAGTTTTCCCAGTTTAGTATCGTGAGATCAGAAAGGTTCTGAAACTTTTCAAGGAAATCAAAAGAAGTGACTCCCCTTAATTTATTTCCGTCTAAAGTTAAATTATGAATATACATTATTTCGTATTCCGTCAGCGTACCATCACCGTTACTGTCAATACTCGGATCATATAATGCTTCAAGAATAGTATCGTCGATGCTGTTTGTTTCTTCAGCATTAAGCACGCATATTCCGCTCTGTGCCGAAAGTACAAGTGCCGCAGCAAATGCTGTGATTTTTCTTAAGTTTAGTTTTTCCATAACATACTCCTTTTTATAGATGCTGAAACAGTCCTGCGTATGTGAAGTGGGATGATTATTCAGCTACTGCACTGTTTACAACTTCATCCGGTATTTCCAGTGTACCTGATTCATATCCGTCTATAGTAACGTTCAGTGTGAAAGAATTATATCTGCTTATATTATTAAGGGATTTACCACTCATCATCGGCGTGAAATCAACATCATAGGACTTAAACGCCTTTGTTTCCTTATCAAAATACATTGTCATATCCAGTAAAGATGACAGTTCAGCATCTGCAACGCCGTACGGAATGATCACTCCAAAAAGATTCTGGTTTAAAAACGCGTACTTGATTTGACCTTTGATTATATACTGGTCATCAGTTTCTTCAAGAGCAAGTTCACGGAAATGAGTGCTTCCGAGATATGATCTTCTCTTACCGCTTCCGGTTAGCTTATGCCATACACCAGGTTCATCGGAAGTCTTTTCATACAGGGTAGTAAAGCCATCAGCATAAATGCTCCAGAACTCTGCGGATAAAGAATCATCGTCCAGCGAAGTTGAGATCGAACCGCCTACATAGGCAGTTTCGTCATATTCCCTGTAGCTGTAGCTGCTGTAGAGTGTATAATCCAGTGTCTCACCGTCCAGCTCTGCTGTCATCGAGCATGTTTCGGATATTGTACCGTATGTGATGTCGTACTGATGAGCAAAATAATCGACACCGTCGATCAGGCTTTCCGCAGTGATCTCTTCTTCTGCAGGCTCGGTTACAGGTTCTTCAGTTGTTTCTGCTGCTGTAGTTTCCTCAGCAGCTTCTGTTGTTATTTCTTCAGACACTGCAGTTTCTGCTTCATCATACAGAAGGTCCGTCACAAGTTCGGTTTCTGATTCTTTGCTTTTTTCCGAACTGTTGTCTCGGCCCGGAAAGCTGAATGAACAGGAAGTAAGTGCTGCACATAAAAGAAGTGCAGAAACCACAGACAGTTTATTTCTTTTCATTATTTCTGTTTTCCTTTTCTGAAATTATAGTTAGCGTCAAATTAGGGAAACACTGATTAAATCGGAAATCCGGCTTCGCCGGATTTCCGGAGGTGGGATTTGCGGGGCTTCGCCCCGGAGCCCCACGCTGATTTATTCATAAATCAGCGTTTCCTTATATCTGACTTTCACTGTAAAGAACGAAGTATCTCCTTTTTGAGGAGGAGCAGATCGATGATATTCACCTTTCCGTTGCCGTCAAAGTCCATCCAGTCTTCCTTAACTGCATTTTCTGCATCGAAGATGTACTGCATCATTGATACAATATCTTTGGTGCTGTATTTCTTTTCCGGTTCCTCCTTCGGCGGGTTCTCCTTAGGATCGGCCTTCTTTAT
>JAGDDO010000036.1 GCA_017848205.1 Oscillospiraceae bacterium
GTACAATATTTACATTATCGATAGCCTCGAAAGGCTTTTCTTCAAATCCGAGAGACCTGTACATAGGATCAAGAGCATGTTCAAATCCGAATACTGAACCGAATACCAGTCCGAAGAAGGCACTTGAAAGTCCTATTCTTGAAATTATCGCACAGAGTTTATTCTTTGTTTTCTTATAAAGCAGAGCGCCTGCAATGGATATCACAAGTCCCTGTCCGAGATCACCGAACATTATGCCGAACAGCAGTGTGTAGGTGATTGCCACCAGTGTGGTCGGATTGAATCCGTCGTAGGAAGGAAGTCCGTACATTTCGACAAACAGTGAAAACGGATTGGTGAATTTGTTTGTCTTGAGTTTTACCGGTACTTCAAGTGAAACGTCGGAATCAGGCGGCTTTATTACTACGGATACACCAGGTATCTTGCTTAAAGGCTTTTCAAAATTCTCTGCCTGTTTCGCGGGTACAAAGCCCACAAGCAGGAAGTTGTCTTTGAGAACACTTGCCTTCGAACGAAGCTCAAAGCAGTCATAAAGCGCTTTGAACCTGCAGAACACCTTGTTTATCCTTTCTTTTTCAGATTCAATAAGATCGTTACGTCTTTTTTCCAGTTCAGAAGCTTTCGCCTTTGCTTCAGAATATTTCTGATTTACGTCCTCGATCTCCTTTTCAGGTTTGCCTTTTACATAATCAGGCAGCCAGATCCTTTCAAAATAAAGATCTGAAAAGATTTTGTCCGCTTTCTTTAAGCATTCCACCGGAGCAAAATACATACCCCAGTAGTAATCATCGTCCACATCGTAGTGAACAAATGCGAAAGCGTCTTTCTCATAGTAGGCAAGCTTGCTGAAGCTGTCACACGGAAGCCTGCCGAAACGAACATGGATGTGTTTACAGCCTGAAAGCTTTTCCATGTCTATGTCAAGTCCCTGAAGATGCTTAAGCTGTGCGATTATCTGCTCGTACTGAAGAATGCTGTTTCTGTTTTCAGATATCTCTTCACCAAGAAGTCTTATCTTTTCGCTTGTTTCAGAAACATACTCCGAAAGTGATTCCAGTGATTCATTCTCAATATCAGAATAATCAGTCCGCCGGAACTTAAAATCTGAACCGAGATCAACAGCAACGATCTTTTCAAGAGTTTCTCTGTACGGGTTTTCTTCATGCAGGACAGATAAACCGCTGTCTTCGAGGTCCGCGGAAGATGCTGATTCGATATGGAAACAGCCGCTTTCCACACACTTTGTTATGACCCTGTCGAGGCTGTCCAGTTTGCCTGCAATGTTCACAAGCTGCATTTTCTCAATTGACATAATAATCCCTCCTTTTCCTCTCGGCCGCGGCACATTGCACCGGCTTAACTTTGATCAAATAGTGAATTTCCTTATGGAAACGCTGATTTATTCATAAATCAGCATGGGGCACGGGGCGAAGCCCCGCAAATCCCACCTCCGGAAATCCGGCAAAGCCGGATTTCCGATTTAATCAGTGTTTCCTTAGTATTTGTTTTTTCTCACAGTATTATGTCGGTATGACCATTGACAGAATATTATCAGCACTTCTGCCGTATCTTATTCCTTCAATGACCGTAATAATATTGTCAACTTCGAGTTCATCAAGAAGTACAAGTGAATATACACTTACAGCCGCACTTTGCGAAAAAGCAAGCGCACGTCTTGCCATTTTGCTGCGCAGCTTACGTACTTCGGTCTCAAAGTTTTCTGAATTATCAAAATCAATTTCCCTGCCGTAGTAGGTTTTTGAAAAAGCCTTCAGAAATTCCTCGCTGTTCTCATTTTCGAAAAGCTCGGTCTTCGACTTCTTATTCAGCTTCCTGTAAAAAGGAAGAAGTTTTTTGTCAATTTCCGCACTGGAAAGGCCATAAAACTTCTTCATTCGGTAAGCATTAATTATGTTTATAAGGTCTATCTGTGTTTTTATCTGTGTCAGAAGTTCCTCTGCCGTTTTTTTCGGAAGCTCTTTGTTTATTGTATCCATGAGCCACTGATAGTAGAAGGTTCTGAGCTTTATCTCACAATTCAAATAATCGACATGACCGTTTTCATCGACTGCGATGGTCTTTAATACCGGATAGTATCTGGTATGTCTGAGCACAGCAAGCATTTCCTTTATATTCTTTGCCTTTGCAAGTTCAATAAGGTTGATTCCGGTCTTTCCTATAAGGTAAGCCGGCATTGCTGTGATGTAATCCTCGCTCGAATCAGCGTTTATGTGAAGAATTACACTGAGTATCTCGCGTATCTCGGAAAGAACGATCAGGTAATTGTAGAACTGGTCTTTCCGGAGCTGCTGAAAATCGACGATGTTTATATACCGGTCGAAGGAATACCTGCGTATTACCGATTCAAGATACCCTCGGTGAACTGTTGCGGTGTTTACACTGGAAAGAGCCGCAGAGTAACTTGTGCTTTTCTTAAGATACTCTGCTGCCTCTGATACGCTTTTGCGTCCTGCCAGTTCCCTGTAATCCGCTTCTGTAAGTCTTTTTCCGTGTAAAGCTCTTGCGCGTGCTACCGTGGCATTAGTTGAAAACTTAACCAACGTTCTCACCCACTATCGCACGGAAGATCTTTTCCTCAATAACTGAATGGCTGTTTTCAAAGGCTTCATCAAGAGCTTTGAGTTTCTGAGAGCATTCTTCGTTTATACGGTTTACGTCTGTCTCAGTTTCTCCGCGGTAGAAGCTTCGAACCTTATCCATTCTGCTTTCAGCTCTGGCCATAAGGTTTTCCTTAAGTTCCAGTGCTTCCTTTTCAGAATCCTCGACACGCTTTCTGCCTGCTTCCTCAGCTTCTGTAAGCCTTCTGTCAGCTTCACTGTCGATCTCAACGATCCTGTTTACTATATTTTCCATCACATCACCCCATTAACAGCGCCTTCACGCAATGCTTAGTTCTTTACGCTGTGCATTGGTGCAGGAAGTCTGCCGCCTCGTGAAATAAATTTTTCTGCTGATCCGCTGTGGAGCTTCATAATAGGTGCATGACCAAGAAGTCCGCCGAATTCGAGAGTATCTCCTTCCTTCTTGCCGATGGCAGGAATTACTCTTACAGCAGTTGTTTTATTGTTAACCATACCGATACATGCTTCATCAGCGATGATAGCTGAAATTGTTGAAGCAGGTGTATCGCCAGGAATAACGATCATATCAAGACCAACTGAGCATACAGCAGTCATGGCTTCGAGCTTGTCGAGCTGAAGAACACCGGCTTCTGCTGAAGCGATCATGCCTGCGTCTTCTGAAACAGGAATGAATGCACCTGAAAGACCGCCGATGTGTGATGAAGCCATTACGCCGCCCTTCTTAACTGCGTCGTTAAGGAGCGCAAGAGCTGCAGTTGTTCCGTGAATACCGCATGTTTCAAGACCGAGTTCTTCAAGAATATGAGCAACACTGTCGCCTACTGCCGGAGTCGGAGCAAGTGAAAGATCAACAATACCGAACGGAACTCCGAGCATCTTTGAAGCTCTTGAACCAACGAGCTGTCCCATTCTTGTGATCTTGAATGCAGTCTTCTTGATAACGTCTGCGATCTGAGATATATCTGCATCAGGATACTTTGCTACTGCCGCACGTACAACACCAGGGCCAGAAACGCCGACATTGATAACGCAGTCAGGTTCGCCAACACCGTGGAATGCACCAGCCATAAACGGATTGTCTTCAACGGCATTGCAGAATACAACGAGCTTTGCAGGTCCGATACAGTCACGGTCTGCTGTTATTTCAGCACTTTCCCTTACTATCTTACCCATGAGGGCAACGGCAACCATGTTGATACCTGTACGTGTAGAACCTACGTTTACTGATGAACAGATGTTTGAAGTTCTTGAAAGTGCTTCAGGGATAGAGTTGATAAGTTCAAGGTCGCCTGCGCTGAAGCCCTTCTGAACAAGAGCTGAGTAACCGCCGATAAAGTTTACTCCGCACTGGTCAGCTGCCTTCTGGAGCGCAAGAGCGAATCTTACAGGATCCTTCTTGTCACATGCAGCGCTTACCATTGCGATAGGAGTAACTGAAATTCTCTTGTTGATGATCGGGATACCATATTCCTTTTCGATCTGTTCGCCTGTCTTTACAAGATCCTTAGCCTTTGTAACGATCTTGTTGTAGACCTTATCGCACGCCTTGTCGATATCGCTGTCGATACAGTCAAGAAGTGAGATACCCATTGTTATCGTTCTGATGTCAAGACATTCGTCCTGGATCATGCGGATAGTTTCAAGTATGTCATATGCATTTAACATTAATAACTTCTCCTTCTAAGAAAATCAGATCTCGTGCATGGAATTAAAAATGTCCTCATGCATAGTGTGTATTGATAATTTAAGTTCATCACCCAGTGCTGCCATCTCATCAGCGAGCTTTGCAAAATCTGTGTTGAGCTTTGAAATGTCAACGAGCATGATCATTGCGAAGAGTTCCTGAAGTACAGACTATGTAACTTCAGTTACGTTAGCATTGTACTTTGCACAAACTGAGCTGACTTTAGCAAGAATTCCAACATTATCTTTACCTATTACAGTAATAACTGCTCTCATAGTAAAAAACCTCCGGATGTTTAGTATATTTTAACCTATTAATTATAGCACATATAACTAAACAAGTCAATGAACTTCGTTAAATATTACTATAAGCTGCAAATCCGGCTTCGCCGGATTTGCAGACAGAGGGGACGGGGCTTCGCCCCGAACCCCAGCATTGATTTTCGTTAGGAAAACACGACTTAGCCCGAACTAATGCAATGATCATTCAAAATAAAACGCAGCTTTGCCAGTTTCTTTGAATATTTTTGCTCAGTCTGAACGTTACTGTCATTCTCTTTCTATAAGATCGATAAAGTCCTTCTCAGAAAGAGGTTTCGAGAAATAGTATCCCTGCAGATAGTCGCAGCCGAGTTCGGTCAGAAGTTCTATCTGTTCTTCTGTCTCAACGCCTTCGCAGAGAGCTTTTTTCTTCATTTTATGGACCATATCCACTGAAACTTTAAGGAGTTCCATACCCTCCTCGCTCTTTGCGGAATTCCAGAGAATGCTCTTGTCGATCTTGATTATGTCAGCACCAAGGGAAAACACTGAAGTGATGTTCGAATAGCCTGTGCCGTAATCGTCTATGGAAAACTGAAATCCCTGGGATTTGAGCAGTTCTATAACTTCGGAAAGATGCTCATAGTCTTCGGCGGCAACTGATTCGGTGATCTCAAAATTGATCATATCTCTGCGGATTCCGATGGAATCAACAATATTCTTTATGTTCTCAGCAAATCCGTCCTTAACACATTCAAGAACGGAAAGGTTGACATTGATGCTCTCCATTCCGTTTTTCTGCGGAATACCTGTGTCGATGAACCGGCATACTTCCTTAAGAACAAATTCATCAAGTCTGTCGATTACACCAAGCTGTTCAGCGATCGGAATGAATTCATCCGGAAAGATCATACCCATGTTTTTGTCCTTCATTCTGAGAAGTGCCTCAGCGCCGTGGAGCGTTCTGTCAATATTATAAGTCGCCTGATAGTATACCTCAAAGGCATTTTCATCAAGACCGTTTGTTACAGCCTTTTCAACTGCAGCACGGCGGATGATGCGTTCAAGTGACTTGTCGTCCACGATTCCGGAGCCGATATCCTTAGGAAGCAGACATTCTGCGAAATAGAGGACTTCCTCGGCACCTGCTGCAAGTTCCGGAACATCTATAAGCAGGAATTTTGCAGAAAGATGCAGGTTTATGTTTCCGAGTCTCCATGCAGATCTGAAACGGGTGCTTATTTTTTCCTCGATCTCAGCCGCTTCATTTTTTGAGGTATTGTAAAACGTAATGGCAAATCTTCTGTTACCCACTGCATAAATACAGTACTTGTCGACAACCGAAGCAAGATATTCCGATACCATTCTGCAGGCTGCATCGCGGTCGATCTTTACTGATATTACAGAATGGGAATTACGGTCAATGTCGATGCTTCGTATTATAAGCACCTTAAGCGGAATATGGTTGCTGACAGCCGCACGTACATCAAGTGCGAATGCTGCGGAATTATAAGCATCAAGTTCCACGTTTCTTCTGTCATCCTCATTTTCGATAAACAGAAGAACACCAGTGAGTCCGAGAGCTTCCATGAGTATTTCCACACGGTACTGTTTGAACAGAAGCTGAATCACAATTCCGCTGCATGCAAGCATGAAACATATAGCGATGGATCGTTTTCTTCCTCTGGAAAGAATGCTCCATGATTTCATAAACATGATAAAAGCATGTATCACCCAGATCGCAGAAAAGCCGTAGATGAATATATATTCTCCCCACGACCTGTGAAACGCCCTGTCTTCACTGTAATACCAGCACCACTGCGTCAAAGGATTTATCAGGATCATAATTTCGGTGATAACAGCCAGTATGACCGGCGACCTGCCGACAAATGAATATTTTCTGATGCCCTGCCGCTTTCCCGGCGTATCTGAAACGACGGAACGGCCCACTACAAACGAAAGATAATAATAAAGCACCGGAGGCACAAGATTATGGGTAAAGAAATAGATTTGCTTTGATAATTTCGAAGCCAGAAAAGCAGCGTCTGACACTGCTGCAGCTTCATCAGTACTGACATTCACAAGCTCACAGACCGCATTGATACCGATAAGAACGAGAATGGTTATGTAAAGCTTATTCTGTATTTTTCCTGTATGCCCGTCAAGAAGCGTAAAAAGAAGATTCATCAGACAGATACATAAAACAGCAAGAGCTATACCATAATCCAGACTTGAATATACTATCATATACCCGTAATCCCTCCTTTACATAAAATTCATAAATTTAATATTCTATGTAAATATCATAAACACCGGTCATCAGCCGACAGTCAAGGTATCGGCCGGAACACCCCTGCTTAAGACCGGTGTTTTTTAAATTTCACGTCTATATTTATTGTTATTATACCACACTTTTCACAGATTTTCAATCCAAATTACGAAAATATAAAAGCACAGCCGTGACGAATCATGATTCTGACTTTCGCCGAAGCTGTGCTTTTTCCTGCTTTCAGAGTAAAAGCAGATTATTTATTCTTATTGTACTTTTCCATATCCATCTTACGGATCTCTGAACGGCGGATCTTGCCGCTTCCTACTGTCTTAGGGAGATCTTCTACGAATTCAACTACTCTCGGATACTTGTAAGGCGCAGTTTCCTTCTTAACGTATTCCTGGATCTCCTTAATGAGGTCATCTGACGGAGTTGTTCCCTTTGTAAGAACGATAGTAGCCTTTACGACCTGTCCTCTGATCTCATCCGGAACACCTGTTACTGCACATTCGAGAACGTAAGGAAGTTCCATGAGAACGCTTTCGATCTCGAAAGGTCCGATACGGTAGCCTGATGACTTGATAACGTCATCAACACGGCCGACATACCAGTAGAAGCCGTCTTCATCTTCCCATGCTGTATCACCTGTATGGTAGTAGCCGTCGCGCCATGTATCCTTTGTCTGTTCTTCATTTCTGTACTATTCAAGTGCAAGACCAGGGATAGGCTTGTCGCCGAGCTTAACACAGATCTCACCTGTTTCACCAGGAGCAGCCGGTGTGCCGTCAGGAAGCAGGATCTGCATATTGTACTGCGGATTCGGCTTGCCCATGCTGCCTGGCTTTGGTTCCATACCTACAAAGTTAGCGATTGTAAGTGTTGTTTCTGTCTGGCCGAAGCCTTCCATTATCTTAAGGCCTGTAGCCTTTTCAAAGAGATTGTATACTTCAGGATTGAGTGCTTCACCTGCTGTTGTTACATACTTAAGTGATGAGAAGTCATACTTTGAAAGATCTTCACGGATGAAGAAACGAAGCATTGTAGGAGGAGCACAGAATGTTGTGATGTTGTATTTCTTGAACATCGGCATGATGTCATCTGCATGGAAACGGTCAAAGTCGTAAACAAATACAGCACCTTCGCACATCCACTGGCCGTAAAGCTTGCCCCAGAGAGCCTTGCCCCAGCCTGTATCGGCAATTGTGAAGTGGAGGCCGTTCGGATCAGCATTGTGCCAGTATCTTGCTGTTGTGTAATGGCCGAGTGCGTACTCGTAGCTGTGAAGAACCATCTTCGGGTTGCCTGTAGTACCTGAGCTGAAGAAGATGAGCATCGGATCTGTTCCGCACGGAGCATCTTCTGTACGTTCGAATGTTGTGTTGTATGCAGGAAGTTCGGAATTGAAGTCGTGCCATCCTTCACGTGTGCCGTTTACGATGATCTTTGTCTTAAGTGAAGGTGATTCTTCGCACGCCTTGTCAACTTCCTCTGTAACCCAGCTGTCAGCTGTACAAACGATAGCTGAAACATCAGCAGCGTTGAATCTGTATTTGTAGTCGTGAGCACGGAACATGTTGCTTGCAGGAATGCCGACTGCACCTATGCGGTGAAGAGCAAGGATGGAAAGCCAGAACTGGTAGTGACGCTTGAGAACGAGCATTACCTTGTCGCCGCGCTTGATTCCAAGTGATCTGAAGTAATTGGCTGTCTGACATGAAAGCTTCATCATGTCATCGAATGAGAAGATCTTTTCATTATGATCACGGTCAACGTAGATCATAGCTGTCTTGTCAGGAGTCTTTTTAGCTATTTCATCCACAACATCGAAAGCAAAGTTGAACTTTTCTTCGTTGTGATAATGTACACCAGTAAGGATGCCTTCGCTGTCTGTTTCACATGAAATGAACTTTTCCATTACAGGGTGGAGAATGCCTGCCTTGCTGAAGTTTGTGTGGTGATATTCTGAGATCTGTTCATGATATTCAGGAGCATCAGTCTTTTCACCGTTAGGAGGCATGATCATAGCGATGATCTCGCATGATTCACCGCCGAGTGCGATGTCATCGTGAGGGATGGAACTGTCGAAGTAGATGCTGTCACCTTCGTGAAGAGTTTCAGTGTGAGAACCGATAACCATTCTGAGTGAACCCTTGAGGACGTAGTCAAATTCCTGTCCCTTGTGAGTAGACATGTGAAGCGGCTTTGAAAGTTCTTCTTCTGAATACGGGATAACAACGTGGAAAGGTGTTGCTATTTTGTTTTTGAACATAGGTGCGAGACGGTTGTAAACAAAACCTTCTCTTCTTACGATAGGAGCTCCCAGTCCCTTTCTTGTTACAGTGTAGCTCTTGAGTGCCGGGCTGCTTCCTTCCATGAGATCTGTAATTTCAACATTGAAAGCGTTGGCACATTTATAAATGAAAGTAAAGCTGAAGTCCTTTTCGCCTGATTCAAACTGTCTGTACTCTTCAACAGAGTAATCAGTGAGTTCAGCCATTTTTTCAACTGAGAAGCCAAGATCGTCACGAAGTCTTGAAATACGTTCAGCGACCTCTCTGATCTTGCTTTCGGCGCTACCGAGATTTTCCTGATTGTTCATAATAACTACTCCTTTTTTAAGTTTGATTGTTCAGGACGAAACTAAAAAAGCCCGTCCCAAAGCCTTTAACTTTGAGACGAGCATCATATCGATTCCCGCGGTACCACTCAAATTGTGCTGCATATCTGCAGTCACCACTTACAAGCTCCAATAAGCTTTTTACTTTTACGCAGCATCACGGGAACACTTACATTCATTTTCAGCGTTCCAGCTCAGAAGGGATACAAATCATTGCTTATGTCCGGCTCACACCAACCGCCGGCTCTCTGTACAAAGAGGCAATCATTTACCTGTCTTCTTCACAGCTATTAATTAAATGATATCACATAAATTTTTATTTGTCAATAATATTTTTAAACTATTTTCGCATTTTTCAGAGTACAGTATGTGCTGTCTCCGTCCTTATAGGTATCATAGACACCGACAACGCAGATCTCATCGCCCTCGTACGGATAATCCTTCGGATACTCATGCTCTCCGGCAAGCTGAAATTCAATGCCCTGAGCACAGCAGGCTGAGGCATCTTTAACGATACAGGCATAAAAGAAATCGCTTGATCCTTCATCATGGAATACTGTAAATGCGCCGTTCATTTTTACAACTTTGCCCATATAGTCATCAGGTGTTGTCATCATATTGTAGACTTCCGAGTAAACCATTGTGCTTGAAAGAGCAGTAAGGTCTACATCTATTTTGTCCATATCTATGGATGCCATATCAAAGTGCACCGATTTTTCAGGATCTGTATTCGGATCTTCATCGTCTGAAGAAGCAATTTCTTCTGAAGCACTGCTTTCATTTTCTGAAACAGAGTTTCCGGCAGCACTTTCAGTTATTTTATTATCTTCTGAGGCTTCAGTCTGTTCTGCAGCTTTCTTTTCTGCTTCAAGCACATCATTTACGCCCTGTGTATTGCCTGTCGAACGGCTTGCTATCCCATCCGCCGGGCCGCATCCTGCAAGTGAAAACACAAGCGAGGAACATACAAGCAAACCTAAAATCTTTTTCATTTTCTTAAACCTCCGGTAAGTGCACCCGCACCGCAGCAGAGTGCAAAAGCAGCAACGTCAACTGCAACTATAGTTGAACCTGCCGGTGTTCCGGCAAGTATCGAGATGATAATACCTGTAAAAGCACATATAACTGAAAGAACTGCTGAACAAATGGTTACGTTTCTGAAGCTGTGGAAAAGCCTCATGGCTGAAAGAGCCGGGAAAATAACAAGAGCTGAGATAAGGAGTGAACCAACAAGGTTCATTGCAAGAACGATTATAACAGCGATAACAACAGCAATAAGCAGATTGTAACGGTCAGCCTTGATTCCCGTTGCCTTTGCGAAATTTTCATCGAATGTAACTGCCAGTATCTTGTTGTAGAACAGTACGAAAATTATGAGTACGGCTACTGACAGAGCTATACAGAGTCCCACTTCTTTCTGTGTGAGTGTAATGATGGATGTAGATCCGAAAAGGGTGCTGCACACATCGCCTGAAAGATTTGATGAAGTGGAGAATATGTTCATTATAAGATAACCGAAGGCAAGAGCGCCGACAGATATCATTGCGATAGCGGCATCGCCTTTTATTTTTGTATTCTGACCTGTTCTCAGAAGAAGAACAGCACTTATGACCGTAACCGGCAGGATAAGAAGCATTTCATTTGTAAGTCCGACAACTACAGCTATGGACATTGCGCCGAAAGCAACGTGTGAAAGTCCGTCGCCGATGAATGAAAACCTTTTAAGGACAAGTGTCACACCTAAAAGCGAGGAACAAAGTGCTATCAATACGCCGACAATAAGTGCATAGCGCACATTTGAAAACTGCATGTACAAAGCAAGTTTTTCAAGCATTATTCCTCACCGCCCTTCTGCTGTCTGAGAAAGAATTTTCCTGTTTCACTTTCAAGATATTCTTCCTTTGTTCCGAAAAATACGGAAGAACCGATGTGAAGAATATTTGAGGCATAGCGAAGTGCCGCTGCTATATCATGGGATATCATTATTATGGTTATCCCCTCGTCGTTGAGTTCCTTTATAAGCTCATACATCTCGGCTGTGACCTTCGGATCGAGACCGGATACTGGTTCGTCAAGAAGAAGGACCTTTCTTGTGGCGCACAGCGCTCTTGCAAGAAGAACACGCTGCTGCTGGCCTCCTGAAAGTTCACGGTAACAGCGGTCAGCAAGATTGGTTATTCCCATTCTCTTCATGCTTTCCGAAGCAAGTGCCTTTTCTTCTTTGTTATAGAAAGGTCTGAGACCGCATCTGCTCTGACATCCTGAAAGGACTATTTCCCGTACAGACGCAGGAAAATCACGCTGAACGATGGTCTGCTGAGGCAGATATCCTATTTCGTTGTTTTTAAGGCCGTCACCTGTAATTATCTCCCCCTTTAAAGGAGCCTGCAGATGCAGCAGAGTTTTCATAAGTGTGGATTTACCTGAGCCGTTTTCACCGACTATGCAAAGGTAATCTCCGGCACTTACTGTAAAATTGAGATCTTCGGCTATTGCACGGTTATCGTAGCCAAGTGAAAGATCCTTTACTGTAAGCAAAGCCATTACTTTTCCTCCAGCTTCTCTGTGTTGATCATATTTTAAGCATTAAGTGCTTCCTTAAGAGTTTCAAGGTTTTCCTTCATTAACGAAAGATAATCTGCACCATTTTCGATATCCTTTGAAGTTACCGACTGCATTGAATTCATTGTAAGAATTTTCTGATTTCTTTTCTTTGTGCTGTTTATCACTGTATCAGCTATTCTGTGATCTGTGCCGTCGATGGTCATAACTGATTCAAGTGAAAGCTCGTCGACCTTTCCTGCAAGGAATGCGATAGTCTCGAAGCTGGCTTCTGTCTCTGCCGAGCAGCCGACAAAAGCAGCATAATATGTAAGACCGTAATCATCAGTCATGTAACGGAACGGAAAACGGTCTGCAAAAAGCAGAGTCTTCATCGGAGCTGCAGCGACTGCGGACTGATATTCTGTATCAAGAGCACCTATCTTAGCGATGTACTCGTCTGCATTTTTTCTGTAAACATCAGAATTGTCAGGATCCGCTTTTCCAATAGCTTCGGCTATACTGTCAACGCACTTTGAAGCGTTTTTAAGAGATAACCAGATATGTTCATCGTATTCTTTTTCTTCGTGTTCTTCATCTTCATGATCGTGATCGTGATCATGCTCGTCTTCTTCCTGCATGCCTTCAACGACTTCCTCTTCCTTTACGGATTCACCGAGAACATCCATAAGGTCAACTACGATCATTTCACTGTTACGTGCTTCCTTAAGAACGTCATCTACCCATTTTTCAGATTCTCCGCCGATATATACGAAAACGTCACATTCTGAAATTGTCAGTATATCATCAGCTGACGGCTGGTAGCTGTGAAGATCCACACCGCTGTCGAGAAGCATAGTAACTTCAGCATCAGAAACCTCATCTCCGAGAATATTTTTTGTCCAGTCATACTCCGGAAAAATAGTGGTCACTATCTGGACTTTACCATCTGAGGATCCGTTTCCGGTTTTAGAAAATGAATCCGGTACAGATATTGTCTGTCCGTTGTCTGATGAGCAGGCTGTGAGACAACCTGTGAGAACTGCCGCTGTCAGTAAAAGTGATAAAAATTTATTCAACAATAAAACCTCCGTGTTGAGAAAAAAGCTTATATGAATGGCAGTGGAATTACTGGATACAGTTTTCACAGAGCCCGTAGAATACTGTTCTTATAGGATCAAGCTTGAAACGATGATCCTTGAAAAGATGTGCCTGAATCTCCTCCAGCTCATCACAGTTAAGATGGATAAGCCTTCCGCACTTCTGGCATTTGCAGTGATAGCAGACTTCCCCTGCATCGTGATGATGATCATTTCCTACAAATTCAAAACACGCCGGACTGTTTCCGTCGATGATGTATTTGTTGATTATTCCTTCATCCACAAGGTTTTCAAGCTGACGGTAAATAGTTGACTGACCGATGGACTCGCCCTGTGATCTGAAATATTCGTAAACGTCACTTGCCGTAATGTGCTTTCCGTGAACGCTTTCAAGGTATTCTATAAGTATTTCCCGCTGCTTTGTTTTATATTTTAAACGTGAATTCATATCAAACCCTCCCAAAATAAATGAGAACCATTCTCAATTATAGCATCGCGGTCACGCTTTGTCAATACATTTGAGAATGGTTCTTATTTTTATTTTCATATTCAGTTTACATTAAATTTTCAGTTTCTGCAATTATCTGAGTTCAAAATCAACGTCAACGTGGTAAATGATCTGCTGAACCGCAAGACCTTCCACTGTGGCATCCTGTTCCCTTGCCTGGTCAACAACGTTTTTGAGAGAACTCTGCGATACAAAAGAGCTGAAAACTTCATCTGTCTTATGTCTGTCACCGAGAACGCCTGAATTGAACGCTCTGAAAACTGCTTCCTGAAGAGGCATATAGTCCGAAAGCTGTGAACGGAAAGCTTCAGCAGCCTGATCATCCGGTCTCAAGAGGATCATTCCATCACCAATATGAAGGAAATCAGCGTATACCCTTTCTGCGCATATTTCCGGTATGAAGCAGTGACATTCCTCAGCGAGGGTACGGTCTCCCGTTATCTTTGCTGTATCGTCAACAATGCTCATGAACTCTTCTTCCGAGTTTACCTTACCGTAAAGTTTCATGTATTCCGCAACTGCGTTATAAAGCTTTTCCCTGCCTTCTTTACCTGCATAGCGGTACTTTCTTAAGGTATCGTCATCCTGGATTATGAAGAAAAACTGCTTTTCAGAAACAAAGCCGTCAACATTCCATTTTTCCGTTACCGTTTCTAGCTTTTTGCTGAGAACAGGTACCGGAACATCGTTTATACGGCACTCGCAGATAACATTCGAACCGTTTCTGCTTGTATAAACCTTTACATATGTGATCTTCTGATTGCCAAGACGGCGTACGATATCTTTGCCGATAAGTTCCCAGTACTCTGAAACTTCATCCGGCTTTCCGTTTCCTGCACCTGTAATATTGCTTGCATAGACAGTCCACTTGTGCTCATTGCCTGCAAAGTATGAGGTTACATTTCCGGCCGGACGGTTCTCCGCCACATTCTTAAGTCCGTTCATAAATGAGTACGCAAACATTCCGAGAGCCATGCCCAGAGCTGATTCAGTGTCATTTCCCGCTCCCACGCTGACCTCTGTAAGTTCAGTTTCCCACTCATCGCTCCATATCGAGAAAACAATGTTCACGAAGTTTTCCCTTACTTCATGTACATTAGGTGTTATGCTTATCTTAAGTTCCGGAATGTAAACAGAGTTCCCTTTTCTTTCTGCCTTAAGTTCAATCAGATCTGCAAGACCTCCGTCAAGTATTCTGTTCTTTACTTCTTCTGCTGTTAAAACTGCTGATGCCATTATTTCTCTCCTTTTTCTGCAGGGATCATAAAATTAAGATGCTGCATATCTGCCCTGCGGTCTGATTTTTATTAACTATATTATACAGTTTTTCCGTCTGAAAGTCAATGAATCAGTGCACTTAGCACCGGAATACAGAAAAAAGACTGCCGGCAGAAACACCAGCAATCTTTTTGTATCACATTATTTTGCTATAGAAACAATATCATTTGAAATGCAGTAAACAATGTCAAATGAATGTATATCGCCGCCGTCGATAAGTACACGGCATATCGGGGCTTTTATCTCCTCTATTACGCCAGTACCGTAAACACGATGGTTTATTCTCGTTCCAGGCTTGTATTTCTTTAATACTTTCAGAGCGTCTTCTTCCTTCTTTTTCAGTTTCGCTTTTTCACCGGAAGAAGCAGTTATTTTAAGTGCGCTTACCTTTTCAGGTTTTTCGGAACTTTTCTTTTTACCTGTTTCAATACCAAACAGCTGCCTTGTGAAAGTCGCAGTTTCGTTTTTTACACCGTATGCCGCTTCATAATCAAATATCGCAAGATTATGCTTTGCTCTTGTAACACCTACATAAAACAGCCTTCGTTCCTCTTCGAGATCATTTCGCTGGGACTCGGTCATATCCTCCTCGTCCTCGTCGCATACTGATGAGGACGGCAGGATACCGTCACGAACATCGATAAGAAGAACGTTGTCATATTCAAGCCCCTTACTTGAATGGATAGTTGAAAGAATTACCTTGCTGTCCGGATCAGTAGAGCCGCATGTTACTATTTCCTTAAGTTCAGTCATTCGCACAAGGAAGCAGTTAAGTTCCGGATTCTGATTTGGAAGAGCTAATAGAGTCTTGACCTTTGATTCATCAAGACCGCGGCTTTTCATGAACTTTCCGTATTCCATCTTGCTTAGGATAAACGTAATAGCGCTGAAACTGTTGAGTTTTCTTAAATGATTGAAATTATGCTCGGCTTCCTTTAAAAGTTTGTAATGCCATTTTTCCAGGCCTTCATCCTTTTCAAGGGTACGGAAAAATGATATGTTACTGTTCTTGTGCTTTACCAAAGAACTTGTGACAATATCCTTTTTCATCTTAAGTCCGATCTTGTAGTAGAATTCAAGGAACAGTGTGGCATCCCACGGTGCAAATGCAAACTGCAGGATGCTTAGAATATCGTAAATGCAGTTTACCGTGAAGAAAACTCCGTCATTTTCCTTAAGACGATAACCGATACCGTTTTTCTCAAAAAGATCGATTATCGGAAGCGCAGATTCGTTGTTTCTGTAAAGTATAGCTAGCTCGTCGTCAGAATCCTCGATCATCTTCTGAATATAGTTATACTGGAATTTACAGTCTTTGAGAATGATTCTTCTTACAGGAAGGCCAGCCGGATTTTCCGTAAACATGTTTTTGTCATGACGGCAGCGGTTCTGCTTGATAAATCTGTTCGCTTTGTTTACGATATCAGCAGCAGAGCGATAATTCTGTTCCATAAGCAGAACTTTTCCGTCGGGATAAACGGTATTGAATTCAAGAAGTGCCTGCGGATAGGCGGCACGGAAACCGTAAATACTCTGGTCTTCGTCGCCAACCATGAAAATGTTTTTATGGCGGCTAGCCAGCAGACGGATTATCATATGCTGGATTTTTGAAGTATCCTGAGCCTCATCTATGCTTATATAGCGGAAACGGTTCTGGCAGTAGGTCAGTATGTCCTGGTTTTTAACAAGGATCTTAAAGGCAAATTCAAGCTGGTCGTCAAAATCCATGACTCTGTTCTGACTTTTATAATCTCTGTACGCCGTAAAAAATGAGTAAAAATCGATCTCACCGACTTTGATCTTTTTTATTTCATCGGGCTTGAGCATCATGTTTCGGCAGTAGATGAGCTTCGTCTTAAGCTCTTTTACTGTACTTTCAGATGGAAACTCGCGTGTCATGTTCACGTACAGGGCTTTGATTATTTTAGTTACCTTCCCCTCATCAAGCAGCGTGAAGGCAGATGTATTTCTTGTACGCTCATACATCATGATGACCTTTGCACAGAATCCGTTGATGGTACGGAATTCTATCCTTCCCTCGAACTCTGTTCCGAACTTATCGAAGAAACGTTTTTTCATATCAGCTGCAGCTGAAACATTATAGGTCATGGTAAGGATATTTTCCGGTTTAACGCCTTTGCAGTACAGCATATATCCGAGTCTTGCTACAATAACAGTGGTCTTACCGCTTCCGGGCACAGCAAGAAGCAGTGTCTGGCCGTCTGCACGGGTAACGGCACTTTCCTGCTGGGGATTAAGTATTATGTTGTATTTCTTCTTGAATTCAGTAAATTCCATTTTGCATCCGTTCTTGTTTAACAAAATATTAGCTTTACCATTATACTATTTTTTACCGTAAAAATCAAGATGATCATTGTCGCTTTTTCTTATCAAAAGTCGTTTAAGGCAATTAATATCTTGATATGCTATAAGTTACGTGATATAATTTTAAATATGAAAACACTGATAAAATCGGAAACGGAGCATTTATATGAATAAAGTCAGAAGAGCAGCGGAAAAAGATATTGAAAGAATACTCGAACTTCTCGTTCAGGTGGATATGGTCCATCACAACGGACGACCTGATCTGTTCAAAGGACCTGCTACCAAGTACAATGCAGATGAACTCAAAACGATCATCAGTGACGATGAAACTCCTGTATTTGTATGTGAAGATGAAAACGGAAAGGTACTGGGACATGCGTTCTGCATACACAAATATCAGAAGGAAGACAACGTTCTGACCGACATCTCCACACTGTACATTGACGATATCTGCGTAGATGAAACAAGCAGAGGCGAAGGCGTCGGAAGATTTCTTTACAACCATGTACTTGAATATGCCAAGGAAAAGAAGTTCTACAACGTAACGCTGAACGTCTGGAGCTGCAACCCCGGAGCAATGAAATTCTATGAAGCAATGGGAATGAAGCCGCAGAAAGTAGTAATGGAAACCGTACTGTAAATTACTGAAAGAATATCAATATACAAAAAATCATCTTCCTTATTTCAGAGAGATGATTTTTTTATGAACGTATTAAGCTTTTATGCAATTCCTATAGAACGTGAGAATGACCATCCGCTTAAAAGTAAAATAATAAAAAGAACAAATATAAGCAGACATAAGAAACCCAATGCAATCAATAACAGTACATTTGAAGCCTTTTTATGCTTTTTACGCAATGCTAAACCTACTATAGTGAGTATCAGTGTGAGCAGGATCAGTGCTGCAAAAGTTCCTATTATAGCGCCTATAATAGAAAATAAACCGAAAAGTATGAACGGAGCAAAAATTAATCCTATGAAACCCAAAACAGTGTCCTCCCTAATTATCAGTTATCCGATACTTTCTCTATCATGCACTTTTTATCGCAAAATACCATTGCATACTGAAGTATTGAATTATACCCTTCATACACTAGTCTGCTTCCATATTTATTACGAACGATCTGGTCTTCGGCTTCCTTCAGAGCATTTTCCATCTCTGATTCTTTTTTTACGTGCTTTAATTCGAGAATAAGGCAGCGCTTTCTTTCGTAATCACGAACTATAAGATCCGTTCTTCCGTATCCGCTTTCTTTCTCAGAATCAACCATATAGCCAAGGCCTGTAAAGAATCCGTCGAGTATCAGATGATAACTGTATTCGTGATACTCATGATAGAAAGATAACGTTGCTTCAAGGAGCTGATTCATTGAGATCTTCGCACTTTCAGTGTTCTCTGACCACAGTGAATCTATGAGATCACTTACGCATGCATTATCTATTTTTGTATTAAAGTAATTCCAGACTTCCTGTCTGAATACTTCCTTTATTTCTTTGTTTGGTATTCTGAGAGACATAACTTTCATTCGTTCTTCTGTTGCTTTTGAAAGATATCCTGTTTCAAGCAGTGCAGACCAGAGATTATCGCCGTTTTCGTGAATAAGATGATAAGGAACATGCTCGTTGACAAAGCATTTAACTGTCTCACCGGCAAGCAGTTTTTCAAATTTTTCATTTACCTCAGAAGTTTTTCCTAAAAAGCCGTGAATAAGATTCTGTGATGTTTCTGAAGTGTTGACCCAGTAGCTTTCAGGTCCCATTATTTCGCTGTAAGAGCCGTCAAGTACAGATCGAACATACAGAAGTACATCCCACGGGCAATACATTTTTTCACGTCCGAAAATGTATCCGTCATACCATTCTGAAACTATATCATATCTGTCTGACAAGCCGGCATCTTCCAGAAGCTTTCTGACATTTTCATCTGTAAATCCGATTGCTGATGCAAAATTTGGTGACAGAACTGTATACGGAATGATATTGTTCATTCCGGTATATGTACTGTTTTTCACGGTATAAAGACATCCGGAAAGAATAACACCTTTGACGTTTTCATTTGTCTTGCAGACATAACTGAGCATATGCTCGACCATATCACGGACTTTATCATACTCCGGGCTATCTAGTGCTTTTGCCATCGGTACATCGTATTCATCCACAATAACGAAAACCTGCTTATTATAATGCGCTTTTAACATTCTTGACAGCAATCCAAGTGACGCTATTGTATTAGATGCGTTTGCCGACTGATTTCTGAGCTTAGTTAATATATTTTTGTCATCGTCCATGATCCTGTCACTTGTAAGGAGTTCATCAAAACCTTTACAGATTTCAGAAACAGCTAACCTGAAGTTATCAAATATCTGATCAAAGCTTTCCGCAAATATTTCTTTTAAAGAAATAAAAATAACCGGATACTTGTTCATATAATCTCTGACAGCTTCGGTATTTTCCATCACTTTCAAACCATCAAAAATAGCTCTGCTGTCGCTGCGAATATCAAGAAAGTCTCTGAGCATAGTCATTGTAAGTGTCTTTCCAAATCTCCGCGGACGCGCAAAAAGAACAGCCTTATCAAACTTATCGATAAGGAATTCTTCTATCAAATCTGTTTTATCTATGTAATATGAATTGTTTTCTCTCAGTTCACGGAAACTATCATATGATGCTCTGATATTTAATTTCAAAGCTTTCACTCCTTCCTTTGTTTTTCTCACATAATAAGTATAACACTTTTCAGCCTTTCAGGCAACAGAAAATGTGATGCACCTTCGGCGCATAATGGAAAACAGACTTCATAATCTTTACGATTATGAAATCTGTTTATCAATAACAATTTTGAGATTGAAAAGCTGAAAACTACCATTATCACTCTGCAATATGAAATTTACTGATTATCGTCCTCCCCATCGGAAGTTCGAAAATCTCATCTCTAGTAAAATACTTTGTTTTGAAAATAAGGAAGAAGTACGATACTACAGCCATTATAACTGCTGCAGTGAACGAAACAAGAACCATGCCTGAAAGCATCAAAACTATCCTGTAGGCGCCGAAACATATTACGCCCATAGCTGTCGAGCTGAGAAATGGTTTAAGGAAAACTTTCTTTAAATCGAGTGAATATCCGAGATATTTCTTCATTGAGATGATGTTAAGGATCATAATGATTAGCGGGAATAGAACGTCGGCTATAACGAGTGCGTATGCATCGAGTGTCGTATAACGTGTAAGTACAAATACGAGAACAAGATGAATGACGAGTGAAACCGCACAGTTGATGACCGGCTTTTTCATGTATCCGCTTCCCTGAAGAATTGATGTGGTGACAGTTGAAAATGAATAAGTAATGACTGAAAGGAAACCGCAGTAGAGCAGTCCGGATACAAGATCAAGTTTCCACGCTTCTGAAGCTATTCCTCTGAAAAGGATCATGATTATCGGTCTTGCCATAACGCCGATTCCGACTGCGCCTGGGAATGCAAGCAGAGATGTAAGTTTAAGAACGGAAAGCATTTTCTCGTCTCTTGCTTTTATGTTTCCTTTTGAAGATTCGTATGTTATAGCCGGCAGAAGTGTTACCGCAAGAGCACTGGCAACTGCTATCGGGATGTTCACAAGCTGGGAATACTGACCTGAAAAGAATCCCTGCAGTGCGGTAGCATCATGCTGATCGTAGTGCTTTACAGTTACCAGATTAAACTTGAAAATAATATCATCAAAGAAACCTCCGATCTGATAAACGGTCTGGCTTATTATCATTGGGATTATCGTAAGTATGATTGCTCTGTAAATCAGAACATTATTCTCTTTTACATCCTCGCTCTTTCTGAGTTCATCACGTCTGTCTCTGCGGAATCTAATATATGAAATCACCAGAAACATCAGAGCAGCCGCAGCACCGGCAAGTGTGCCGAAACATGCTCCCATTGCACCTTTGGTAATAAGCTGATCCGAACCGGCATACATCCTGCAGAAAACAATAACACAAATATTTGCAGTTACTGCATTTACGATCTGTTCAATGACCTGTGAAACAGATGTCGGCACCATATTCCCGTGTCCCTGAAAATATCCTCTGAAAAGTCCGAGAAGTGTAACGACAAAAACAGTAAAGGAAAGTACCTGTAGAGATTCCGCTATACCGGAGGTCTGCTTTATTCTCTCGAAAAATCCCGCTCCGAAAAACAGAATCAGCGAAGCAATGATTCCAAGGATCACTCCGAACACCGATGAATGATAAAATACTTTCTGAGTCTTTTTCTCATTACCGGATGCGATACTTGCAGAAAGAAGCTTTGATATCGCCATCGGCATACTGTTGTAGGAAAATGTAAGTGCAATGTTGTACACATTAAACGCATTCATGAATGTCCCCCAGCCCACATCGCCGAGAGTATTCATAAGCGGCAGTTTGTAGATAACACCGATTATTTTGGTGACTATTCCTGCTGCCGCAAGTATGGACCCCTGGATCAGAAGTCCGGAATCTTTTTCTTTCTTCATTAGTGTCTCCCTTTGTTTTGCAGAAACTATAGTGGTCATACCCCGAAAGATATGACCATCGTAAATATATTTATCTTTATTAAAAATGTTCAGCCTCAGTTACAAAAACTGATGACAGTGTGCGGAACATGAGAATTATCATAAGTACTGAGGTTATTATCTCTGAAACTAAACCAGAGCTAAATATCAGAACAGTGTCATCTGACTTGACTTCGGAAGGTCGCCGAATGTGCCCATCTTTTCGAAAAGTTCGATAACCGACTTGGATGCACCGCTGTTTGTCTGGAATTCTTCAATGGAAATGAAGTTTCTTTCCTGTGCTGCCTTGTACAGGTTGTTTGCGGCTGCACCGCCGATGCCAGGGATCGAGCTGAACGGAATTCTTATCTTTCCGTCTTCGATAAGGAACTTATAGGCATGGGACTTGTAAAGGTCAAGCGGAA
>JAGDDO010000354.1 GCA_017848205.1 Oscillospiraceae bacterium
GACCGTGTGTCAAAACAGTTTGCAGCGCTTGTTACAAAAGTGATACTCAATATATAAAATCAATTTTTTTGAATAGTTACAAATTAAGAAAATATTATTGATTAAATACCTGTATTGTAGTATAATAATTATAGTTTAACAAATGCAGACTATCGGATAAACTTTTTTACACTGTGATAAACGGGGGGAGACCATGAAATACCGCAGTATGATCATCATGTTACTGTTAACTGGGATACTTGCAGGCTGTGCTGAAAAAACACCTTCTGAAAACTCTGAACCGCCGGTGACCGCTGCACCGCATTCAGAGACAACCACTGCACGGACTACTGCAAGGACTACAACAACGATCACCACAACCGAAGCAGTAACTACTACTATTGCTCCTGATATGAAAATACCTGAGAGCAGTGATCAGTATACATATACTATACAGCATAATGGTCTGGATGAAGATGATGTTCTCATTATATTTGACAAGTCAGGCAATCAGGTCGGAAAACTGTTATATGAATACTGGATCGATGACAGAGAGGTAAATTTCGGCGATTACAACTTTGACGGCTATGATGACCTGTTTTTCGGAAGTTACAGAGGCGAATTCTGGGAATTTGACCCTGAGAAGAATTCCCTTGTCAGATCAGATGATCTTCAGCATTATGATTTCAATTATACTAATTTCAGTAATAAATCACACTATGAAATAGACTATGAAAAATCCCTGAGAATGTATGTATCGGATAAAGAAGAAAAAATCTGCGTACACGATAATAGTAATTTAGGACACCTTGAACTTGAAGAAAAGCTTGTGTTGACATACCCTTTTTATTACGAGAAAGTAAAGTGGCAGGGGGACTGCTGGCAGACACTGAAAAGGAACGAGACTGAGATAAAAAAAGACGGAACTATATATCTCAAAAGCTATGAAGCGGATGAAAATGGTGATCTGATACTGACAAAGCGCTATTATTTTGATACTGAAACACAGCGTTTTGTTGAGACTGATACTGATATAGAGTATGTATATCTGACCGAAGATTCCTTCATGTATATGAAAGGCAATAATATCATTCAGAGAGTAGAATTCGGAACAGAACTCGAAGCTGTAAAGAACGGAACAAGAAGCATAGAGTTCAATGATTATAATTTTGACGGTTATGATGATATAATGTGCAGATATTCCGCAGCAAGGGATGATCAGGGAAATTATACATTACGAAACAAGATCTATTACCTTTTTGATCCTGAAAAGAATGAGTATGTCATGAGTGATCAGCTGAACGGACTTGTAAGCGATCCGCTGATACCTGTTCATATATTTAATGATGAACTATACTTTACAGAGGAAAAGGATGATGTTAAGAACACATATTTTTATCGCTGGGAAAATGATATTCTGAAGATTTCCGGAAGAGAGGAGTCAATGGAGGATGGCACTGTTCAATGCTACGGCTATGACGAAGACGGAAATGAATATATAACAGAAAAAAGGCAGATGCCGGTGGCTGAAACGCCTACAGCTGTCAGTCAGGCACCTCTCGGAACGCAGCTTATCCAATATGTATATGATGAGGACGGTAATCTTGTTTATGAAGGTCAGAAATCGCTTTATGGTGATTGAATATTGCTCCACCAATTAACTCTTGAAGAATTATTGCGAAGGACTGGCAGTGAAAGACAAGGAAGAAAGTTGAAGGAATGCTGACGCATTGCAAGACTTTCTGATTTATGTTCTCAGTATATCTTAAAATTTCCTAATGTGTAACTGAAGAAGATATTTTATGATAAGAATAAAGAAGCCACACCCGATATTGCACTGGGTGTGGCTTATGAAATCCACTGTAGTTCATTTTTGTAATACTTTTGTGGCTCGCTTACCCTTGCGAGAGTGGAGTTTTATTAATTATTCGGAATCTTGCGTCTTGATCTTGTGAGTGTTCTGCTTTCAACTTCGCAGTCCTCAGATCCGGTGAGAGGAGTTTCTGACCATTCTGACCATTCACCCCAGTCTGAAACGATCTCCTTCTCAAAGTGGTAGATAGTTTCGAGAAGATTTCGTCTCTTGTAAACATACCATTCTGTCTCGGCTGAGCCGAACTTCATTGCGTATGACTTGCCGTCAAGTACATGTGCGCTGAAGAAGATGTTGCTTATCATCGGATCACCGGCAGGAGTGGTGTTCATGTTGTCAGTAATGAGCTTCCAGTTCTTAACGTCCGGTTTGATATTCTGCTCTGAGATGATCTCTTCATACATCCACTTTACTCCTGAAAGATTTGTGTTGAAGAAGTTGGCCACGTCAGGGCTTGAGAATGACATTCCGTTCATGTTTGCCGGATTGAACCATCCTGCATACTTGAAACCGCTGGCTACACGTACTATTTCACATGTAGGTCCCGGAGGGATAGCTTCAGCTGTGTAGTACTGATCAATCTCCCATTCCGAGAATTTCTGGTCAGTGCCTGTAAGTGTGTATCCTTCGTATTCGCTGGAATCAGTTGTATCACGCTTGTCAGTTGTGCGTGTTCTGTTTCTTTTTCTGTATTCTGTCTTTGTTTCAATAATGAAATTGTTAGGCGATACAGGCATCGGGTTTTCTTCCCATTCAGACCATGTACCTGCACTTACTGAAAGCTTTACTGATGTTCCCGGAAGGACTTCAGTATCAGCCGGGATGCTCTGTGCTATTATAAATCCGAAATCCTTGTCGCTGTCCACATATTCGATATCAGGTACAAGACCTTTGAATCTGATCATCTGTTCAGCAGACTTTCTTTCCTGACCAACGTAGTTGATAACTTTTTCCTTTACCGGTTCCGGTTCAGGCTCCGGTTCAGCAGGTTTTACAGCTTCAGGTTCAGGCTGTTTTACTGCTTCTGCAGCAGGTTCATTCTGTACAGGCTTTTCAGCTTCGGCTGCCGGCTGTTCAGGTTTATCGGAAACAGGTTTTTTGTGAGCTGTAAAGTCAAGGATAGAATCAACTGATTCATCAATGGCTTTCCTTGCTTCTTCCTTTCTCTGCTTTTCGCGGAGTTCGTCTTCTGACGGAACGTTTTCTGCAGGAGAAGCCGGTTTTACCTCAGGAACAGTAAAATCGTATGCTGAGAATTTGTTTTCGTCATTTTTCCTGTCGGAACTCTTGGTGTATTCCATGTATGTGATCGGATTTGCGTTCGGATCGTCCGATACATTTCTCATGGTCACGTTGTTTCTTGAAATGTTTATTGTAGGGTCAAGTCCCTTGTTTCTGATTTCATCCGGAGCATCGGAATGAGTATTTTCCGGAGCCTTTGTTTCCTTTTCAGGTTCAGCACCGAAAGGCTGTGAAGTCTGTTCAATAAGAAGTGAAAGTTTCTCGTTGAAAGATGAAACGGAAACAGGCTTTGCATCAAGCGGATCAGCTCCGAGCGGTTCATATGCGCCGCCGCCGTTGGTATTTGCTGTGTTGTTCATCTTGTAAGGATCGAACATTGACAGTGATGAAGGATCGAATGATGCGATAGGTGATGTGCTCTTCGGAGCCGCAGGCTGCTGTTCTGCTGCCGGCTTTTCAGGTACCGGCGGAACTACAGGCGGTATCGGAGAAGGCGGAACTGAAAAAGCGGAAGGGTTATCCGGAATGATCGGAGGTTCAACTGTAACGATTTTCTTTTCAGGTCCTTCGCCTGGTTTGCTGAGTGTAAAGTCACTCGGCTGGAATGAGTTGAACGGCGGAGGAGCAACAGTGGTCTGGTTACCTGCCGGTACCGGATTTACAGTGTTCTCTTTAGACATCCCGAAAGGAGGAACGTAATCAGGATTTGACTGTGCCTGATTCAGAGCATTCTCCTTTACCATTCTTTCAAAAGGTGAGCCGAAATCCAGTGTTTCCGGATGTGCCGGAGCAGGGGGAGTCGGCGTGAAATCGCTTATTCTTTCCGGGTTAGTGTTTACTGATATATTATCTCTCGGTTCCGGTGATGTGAATGTTTTTTCGCCGGTTTTAAGATTTGCACCACAGTAACCGCAGAAGTTCATTTTCTTTTTTTCTTTTATAATCTCGCCGCAGTTTGGACATTTCATATAAAACGACCTCCGTATTGTATATTAATCTATGTATAATTTTATCATATTTTAGTGAGTATTTCAACCGAATTAATTTGATTGCTGTTTAAAAATTATCTGATATTTTTTGTGCATTACATATAAAATAGTTCAGCTTTTTTCATTTACAAGTAGCAATTAAATTTAAAAGTATATCATTGTAAGTACTTAAATAACTAAGGAAACACTGATTAAAACGGAAATACGGCTTCGCCCCGTGCCCCACGCTGATTTATGAATAAATCAGCGTTTCCCTAAAAAAACGGTATTCTCTTTTATGCAGGGAATACCGTTATGTGTTGTATGTATATTTTCAGTAAACGTGATTACCGTTTCCTTTGTTTACTGCGTTCCTATCCGAGAAATCCGTTAAGGAATCCCATCAGGAATCCGAGAAGACCGCCCAGTGCAACAAGTGCGTTGAGTTCCTTGCGGGCGATGTCCATAATGAGCTTTTCGAGTTCAGGAAGTTCGAACTCATTGATCTTCTGTTCAACTATACCGCTTATGTTGAATCCCTTAAGAAGAGTAGTGAGATACTTTCCAATGAATCCGGAGTAGATGGTCCAGAGCTTTTCCTCGTAGTCAGGGAATTTTTCCTTAAGATAATTTACTGATTCGCCCACCGGCTTGTCCTTAAGTTTTTCGTACTCTTTGTCAATGAGACCGGAGATAAGGGAAGGAGCTTTTTCAGTGATAAGATCATTTATTTTTTTAATAAGTGATTCACGGGCAGAACTGATCGCCTTCGGAGCAAAACCGGAGATAAGAGGGTTTGAGTTGTTTGCAAGTTCTTCCTCGGCAAAGTCGAGAAGTGATGAAGCAACATTCATGTCGATCATTTTCTTTGCAATGCTGGTACCTGCTGTGTCCTTCAGAGCTTTTTCCTTGTCATCGACCACTGCCATAAATCCTTTTGTGTCAAGAAGTTCCGAGAGTGTTTCCGAGCTCTCTGACAGTGAATCAATCTTCTGGTTTAATGCTGTTGTTATTTTCGTTTTTATATCATCTGAAAGCAGCGTTTTTCTGATAGTCGCGTCGTCGAGGAGGTTGTTTCCGATAACTTCGGCGATTGATCTTGCTATTCTCGGCTTTTCCTTAGGTATAAGACCAGGTGTGAACGGCAGTTTAAGTTTGCCTATGTATACCGGCTTCCATGGCCTGAAAAGCATTCTTATCGCAATGCCGTTGGTTATTGTTCCTATTGCAGCACCGATCAGCGGTGCAGTTATCAGTTCGTAGTTCATTCTGTATCCATCTTTCTTTCAAAAAAATACTATTACTCCGTCAGGAAAAAAGTGGCGGAGTAATAGGGTGAATATTTATTTATCTGTGTGTTATGTTGTTTACAGTGCTCTGGATCGTATTCGAGATGTCATCAATGGAAGATACACACTTGTCGATGGTTTAGACGGACACGGATTTCTTTGTAACGAACTAGTCAAGGTTTACGATGATCATTATGATAAGTTCCAGAGTTCCTGAAATTTCTGAAATGGTTTCTCTTGAAACGCCCTTAGGAGTGTTGCAGGCATCGATCATCTGGGTAATTACCTTGTTGATGGTCTTTGCTGCTTCAGCTGTCTTGTCATTGTTTGAGTAGATCGAAACAGCTTCCTTTCTGATAACAGCTACCTGATCATTGAGTGAAGGCATGTTCTCACGGATGATTTTTTCAACTGAATCGAGGGTCGTTTTTATTTCAGCAACAGCAGCTGAATCGTTGCCGTTGATGTTTCTTGAATAGTATACGCAGTTTTCCTTCAGGTTTGTGCCGTGGAATACTGAAATAGCCATTTCCTTGCATGTTTTGCATCCGCAGGCCTGACAGTTGATGTTTCTGTCCGCATCTGTGAATTTGAACATTGAATTGTAAATGTTGTTGAGATCAGGAAGTGTAGGAGTGCGGAAGTTGTTTCTCTGCGGTTCGTATTTTCTGAGGAATGTGTCAAGCTTGAGTTCACGGTCAAATTCCTTGAACAGCTTGTCGCCCTTGTTGAGGTTGAAAATACCGTTCTGTCTCTTGACTGCGTCTTTTCTTGTTACATCCATTACTCTTGAAATAACTGCAGGAGCCGGAGCTTCGCCGTTTATTTCTATTCCTATACCGCCGTTGCAGCCTTCGTCGCAGCTGAGCACTTCGAATACGTCAGGAATGTAATCCTTGGCAGCAAGTGCGTTGTATTTGTTGAGCTGTGAATATGCCTTTGAAATACCGTCACAGTTTGAAATGTTCATTTCAGGCTGATACTCATGAAGGTTTTCCTTGAGTCCCTTCGGCTTGCAGTAGAGAGCACCCATAAGTCCCTGCCTGTGAGTGAATTCAAAGCTGAATCCCTGACCAGTGCTTGAGAATGTGATCTGACGCTTTGCGAAGTATTCCTTCATTCTCTTGAAAGTAACATTGTACTGAATAAGTTTTGTTGATTCGAATTCAGCCTTGCGTCCAGGACACGGTCCGAGGTAAGCGAATTCAGAAGTGTCTTTAAGTTTGAATTTAGCGTAGAGTGCCATGCAGATCGCAGGACTGTACACCGGTGAAAGTTTTTCGAGAAGTGAGTGATCGTGTTTTTCAGCATAGCTTACTACTGAGGAACATGAGGATGAAATGTATTTCTTGATCTTTCCGGTGCTTACTGAACGGAGCTGTGCCCACGTTGCTATGTCAGCGCCAAATGATACGTCATAGATTTTTCTTATGCCCTGAATGTAGAACCATTTGAGAACATCCTGCCAGACATCAGGAAAAGCTACTCTGATAGAAGGATCGACAAGAAGGGATACCTTTCCCTTTTTACTGTACATGTCTTCGATAAAGTCTTCATAGTCATCTTCATAATATCTTGCATCGTGAGGGCAGTGCCTGATACATTCGCCGCAGCTGATACAGTTGGCAGAATTGATACCGACGTAGTTTTTGCCTTCCGGAGTTGTACTTGGAACACAAGCTTCTGGTGCAGGACAAATTCTGATACAAGCATTGCACGAGATACATTTTTGCGGATTCACTTTGATAATTTCCATATTATGTACACCAGACTGTAAAAGAACAGCCCATCCTCCTTACAAATTTAGTGATTTTCTTTGCTTATTTGCCTTGTTGTTATTTGGTCTACGTGACATATACGTAACAATCAGAAAAACGTGATTTATGCGAAATGCCGAAAACGTAACAACAAATATCCCTTTTGATATATATTTATTTTATCACAAGTATATTAAAATGTCAATCAAAAATGAACTTTTCTGAACAAAATCTGAAAAATCAATTTACGACTGGAAAAAACAAGATTTTTGTGGTATAATATAAAGTGCGTTTTTTGAAACCTATTTTTATGTAAGGAGTTTTTCACATGGGCATGAATTTCAGCCGCAAACTTCCGATTCCGAAGGAGATCAAGGAACAGTTTCCGATCGACCAGAAGATCGTTAGTGTCAAGGAAAAGAAAGATAAGGAATTAAGGGATATTTTCACCGGAGCATCTGATAAATTCGTTCTTATAATCGGACCATGCTCTGCTGACAATGAGGATTCTGTTATCGACTATGTTACAAGACTTGCAAAGATCCAGGAGCAGGTCAAGGACAAGA
>JAGDDO010000355.1 GCA_017848205.1 Oscillospiraceae bacterium
GTAAGAAGATACTGTTTGCCGTGGTCATCCTCATGATACTCGTGCCGCCTCAGGTAATCCTGCTCCCGCAGTACGACCTTTTCAAGGCTCTGGGCGTTATAAACACGGCGTGGACCATGTATCTGCCGGCCATGACGGCTAATGGTATAAGAGCGGGTATCATGATATTCATTTTCCGGCAGTTCTTCCGCGGTCTCCCACGTGAACTCGAAGATGCCGCCTGCCTCGACGGATGCGGTCCTTTCAGGACGTTTCTCGTTATCATGATGCCGAATGCGCTTTCCTCATTCCTCACACTTTTCCTGTTCGCAGTGGTTGGGTACTGGAAGTACTACTATGTATGCAACGCATTCTTCAGCAGCAACCGCACACTTGCCCTTACAATAAAAAACATCCAGCCGGTCCTCAACGCCGCACTCTTCAACGACGCAAGCCTAAGAGTCTCCGCCCGCGAATACGTAGTCTGGACCCAGGCCGCCTGCCTCATGTCCATCTCCCCGATGCTCCTCATGTACGTTTTTCTGCAGAAGCATTTCACCGAAGGCATAGAACGTTCCGGTCTTACCGGCTGACGATATCACCCGCCCCTTCCTCGGTATCATCCGTCTCTTACGAGCCGGCTGATGCTATAGAAAAAATGCTGCACATTTTCATGCGCAGCATTTTGTGTGTCCGGTCCGACGCTCTCTCCGTTATTCATATTCACCTAACCAAAGATACATCGTTTGTGAAACTGAACAAAATTTCTTCTTACCGGTTTACAAATTAAAGTTATTGTGATAATATAATTTACATCAGAAACGATCGGTTAAGGAGATATTTATTATATTTTTATGATTGTGAAAGCGGGGAGTTAAAATGAGAAAGTTCATGACAGTTTTATCAGTTGTACTTGGCATTCTTACATTTGCAGCGGTATCGTATGTAGGACAGGACAGCAGTAAATTCAATGCAGCACTTATCTGCATTCCTGCACTTCTGTGCATCATGACTGCAATAGTAGGGGACAGACCGGACAGTCAGAAACTTGATCTTGATGAGGTTGATGCTGACATCTGATGCAAACGGAGATTTTTTTAGCAAAACATTTCCTCGGCAGGGGGCTGCCGCAGCAAAGACAATTAAACAGTACGCAATATAGAAAACGCAGTCTGTAACATATACAGGCTGTGTTTTTTTGTGTATGCATATCTGTTTATAAACGGGGGAGCGGGTAAAGCTGATCGTAGATCTGATCAGTTTTTTCTTGAATATTGTAAATAAAAATGCTATAATAAAAAAGTTTGAACACTTATCCACAGGAGAGATGAAATTTTGGAAAAAATCAATGAAGAGATCGAAAAAAGGATAACCGAGATGGAACGGAAAGACTATGTGTTTCCGGTTCGCTTTGGAAGAAAAGACTATGTATTTACGGCAGTTGTGGTCGCCGTGTGCCTTGCTTTGGTCATAGCAGGCGGTTTTATAGGATAAGGGGGCGGACACAGTGAAGAATGACAGTATAAACAGTCAGGTCGAAAAGGAAGCAGTTTTCGGTACCGTGCCGGTGCTTACAAAGAACAGACTTTACGGATTTCTGGATGCAGTGCTGGTGCTTTCCGGTTACTGCATTGCCACATGGAGCTACACGCAGGGAGCGTACCTTGCAACTCTTGTAGGATTTAAACAGCTTCTTATCGGTGCGTTTTTCGGCGCGGTACTCATGCTTGCGATATACCAGCTTCCGGTCATACTTTCAGTGCGGTACGGCATCGATATCTGGGTATGGCTCAAATCTGTTTTCGGACACAAGGGCGTTACGTTCATGACAGTCGTGATAATTGTTATCAATTTCCCGTGGTACGCCGTCTGTGCGGATCTGTTTGCATCTTCCATGGGTAACCTGGCGGGACTGTTCGGGGTGACGCTGCCCGGGTGGACGCATCTTGCACTTCAGCTCCTCTGCGTTGCAGCCGGTACCATAATAGCCTACCGCGGTGTCACATCGATAACATTTACAACACGTATACTCGTTCCGCTTCTTCTTGCACTCGGTGTAGTTGTTGTCATAGTCGGATTCACATCCGTTCCGTTTGATACGATATGGAACTACAAACCTGATACTTCAGCGTATCCGAAAAGCATAATACCGTACATCATTTCCATTGAAGCGAATTTTGCCTTTGTTATCACTCTTGTCGGCGGTATGGCAGAAGTGCCTCGTCTTACCAGAAAGGAAAGCTCCGGTTTCTGGGCAGGCGTGCTCGGTCAGGGCGCTGCAGGTTCATTTTTCGTAGTTGTAGGCGCAGTTATGGCAATTGCCATGAACCACGTTACAGGCGAGATGATCGACGACCCGACACTCATGCTTGCGACTCTTTCCGTTCCCGCTCTTGCCTTCAGCTCGCTCCTTCTCGTTGCCTTCGCCAATATAGGAACACAGGCTGTCGGTTCGTACATCTACGGCGTAATGCTCAAGACGTCGTTCCGTAAAGCAGATTACCGCCTCCTCATCATGATACTTGCAGTTTACGTCGGCATTCTCTGCGTATGGGGAAAGATCATCGAGTACTTTGGTTCCTTCCTCACAGTCAGTGCCTGTGTATATGCTCCGCTTGCCGCTCTTCTGTTCGTGGATTTCTTCTTCGTAAGAAAGCAGAAGATATCTCTCCGCGGTGCATACGGCCTCGGAAAAAGCACAGTCTACGACTATACCGGCGGATTCAACATCGTCGGACTTGCCTGTGTCGCTGCCGGATGCGCCATGTCACTGCTCATCTACAATCCGCTTTCCGGTGAGATCCACAGCATGGCTCTTTTCAGACTGACACCTACCGGATTTTCTTTCCTCGGAACAGGTGTGCTCTACTACGTTCTGAGTATCATTCCGCCTGTCAGAAGATACATTTTAAGGGACAGAGATGAGGTCACAGTATGAAGAAGCAGCCGGACACAACGCCTTTTGACCGCAAACGTATACCGCCGAAGCAGAACTTTTTCATGATGCCTCTTATCTGGGCAATCTGCTGGTTTGCCACAAGGAGTTCAAAGCTTCGTATAAACAAAGTCCGCATGAAGGGACTGAAACCGCCGTTTCTCGTTCTCGGCACCCATCATGCCTTCATGGATTTTCTTGTTTCGCCGCTGGCACTTTTCCCGTTCCGTGCCAATTACGTTTCCGAGCTTGAAGGATTCGAGAACTACGGCGAGTGGATCTACCGTCAGGTGGGATGCCTCGGTACAAGAAAGTTCGTAAACGACATTTCCCTGATAAAGAACATACGGAATGTTATGCTCAGAAAAGGGATACTCGTCCTCTATCCTGAAGCGAGATATGCCAACGTCGGAACCAGTTCCGAACTTCCGGAATCTGTTGCGAAACTGGTAAAATATCTTGACGTTCCGGTAGTTGTCCTGAATATGCGGGGAAATTATCTGCAGTCTCCTATCTGGAACCTGACCATGCGTAAGGAAGTCCTGCTCGATGCAACTATTACGCAGGTATTTACCCGTGAAGAAGTGGAAAAGGCGGACGAAGCGGAGATAAATGCGAAGCTTTCAGAATTCCTTGCCTATGACGAATACGCCTGGCAGTATGAAACAAAGATGGCGGTAACATATGAAAAGCGTGCCGAGGGAATAGAAAAGCCGCTGTACATATGCCCTGAGTGCGGAAAAGAGTTCTGCATGAAGACTTCCGGCGCTGACATCGAATGCACATCCTGCGGAGCAAGACGCCATATGACTGAATACGGACGTATGGTAAAGCCGGACGGCAGTGAGGATGAATTCTCGCATATCCCGGACTGGTACGAATATGAGAGACGATGCGTGCATGAAGAGATCGACGCAGGCAGATATGCCCTTGACATGAAAGTAAGAATAGAGTCGCTTCCGAATGCGGTAAACTTCATTGATCTTGGCGAGGGAAGGCTTGTACATAAAAAGGAGGGTTTTTATCTTACCTTTAAGGACTACGGAAAAACGGAGCCTGAGACAATGTTCTTCTCCTCATCTTCGATGACATCGATCCATACCGAGTACGACTACCGTGGAAAAGGTCAGTGCGTTACTCTTTCGACTGTTGACAATACTTATTTTATCTATCCGCTTGAAGAAGGCTTCAACGCAACCAAAATACAGTTTGCTGTGGAGTATTTCTACAAGCTTAATAAAAAAGGTTCGTAACACATACCCGCGGTTTTGTTTGCCTTGCAGACAGACCGCGGTTGTGTTATAATAAACATATGATTTTTTGGAATTCGTTAAAGGAGAATGCCGGATCATTTTTATGGTCTGCGTTCCCTTAAACGCTTTTACAGGAGCGGATTCAATGGATACACCGGTTTATGATTATCTGATCTCATATGCTGAAAGCGGCACGCTGCGTATGCATATGCCGGGACACAAGGGGAAGAAAACCGGCAATGAACTGTCGGAAATATTCAGACTTGATCTGACCGAGATAACCGATGCCGGAAATCTGTTTTCGGACGAGGGGATAATAGCTGAAAGCGAGAGAAATGCGACCTCACTTTTCGGGACGAAGGCAACGTTCTATTCCACGGGTGGTTCGACCCAGTGCATACAGACCATGCTCGCCCTTGTAAAACGTGAGGGCAGAAAGGTCATTGCGGTGCGAAACGTTCACCGTGCATTTCTTAGTGCCTGTACGCTTCTTGACATTGATCCGGACTGGATAATGCCGGAGTATAGTGATACCTACGTTTCCGGGCAGATACCTTTAAACAGTGTCGAAGAAAAACTAAGGGCAAATCGGAATGCCTGTCTTTATGTGACATCGCCGGATTATCTCGGTGGCATGGCCGATATTAAAACACTTGCAGATCTGTGCCACCGTTACGGTGCAGTACTTCTCGTGGATAACGCTCACGGCGGACTGCTGCCGTTCTACAAAGAAAACCGTCATCCGGTATATCTTGGAGCTGATCTGTGCTGCGA
>JAGDDO010000356.1 GCA_017848205.1 Oscillospiraceae bacterium
CGTGTGTCGTCGTTCGGATAGAGAACTCTTGAAATATCTTCGGCGAGTACCTTTTCGCGGCTTGCTTCAAGATACTTCTGGTCGTTGAAGAGCTTAAAGTCAAAGTCCTCAAAAGCCTCAGACTGCCAGAGTCTTAAAGTGCCGATATTCTTTGCGCCGTAGCCGATTATCGGGATGTCATACGGAACAGCAAGCACCTTCTGGTCGCTGTAGTTGATTTCGACTGCATCTTCATCGTGTCTTACAGACCATGCGTCACCGTACTTTGTCCAGTTGTCAGCTTCTTCAGTCTGGAATCCGTTTTCGATCTTCTGCTTAAAGAGACCGTACTTGTATCTTATTCCGTATCCGTCAAGCGGAAGGTCAAGAGTGGCCGCACTGTCAAGGAAGCAGGCTGCAAGTCTTCCGAGACCGCCGTTTCCGAGGGCAGCATCTTCTGCAGCTTCGAGGTCGTTTAACGAGAAACCAGCTTCTGCGAATGCCTTTTCAACATCGCTGTAAATGCCGAGGCAGAGAAGGTTATTGAAAATGGAACGTCCGATAAGGAATTCCATTGAAAAATAGCATGCACGTCTTTTGCCGAGATGAGCTTTTTTACTGTCCTTCCAGAGTCCGGAAAGGTTCTTCATTGCAGTTTCACTCAGTACGTTGTGCAGTACGTGCGGAGAAGTTACGCCTTCTTTCCTAAGTTCTTCAAGATTACTTTTCAGTTCTGCAAGAAATGTCTGCTTGTTCATTTTTTTCGTCCTTTCTCATGGGTAAATTTCCTTAGTGGATACTGCATTAAGGTTTTGAACGCCTTCTTGTATCAGTATATTAAACGCATTATGAATGCGGCTTTGGCTCAGGTTTGTCTGTATCAGCTTTTTTCTGCGGTTTCTTTGCTGCCTTGAGCTTTTCATCGCATGAGCTGTCCGGTGATTCTTCTGCTTTGCACTCTTTTGTGACCGTCTCTTCCGTGTCCTCAGGAAGTTCCGAGCATCTGTTGTAAAGAGTGTTGAGCTTAAGGATCTTTGCTTTCAGTTTGTCAGTGAAATCCTTTTTCTTTGCTCTGTATGTCCAGTTGCCGGACAGGGTGGAAGGAATGTTCATTCTGCAGTCTGTGTCTGCATCGATGAAATCCTGGAACTGAGCAACTGCTGCGTCGGAAACCCCCGACCATACAAGTCTCAGCATTGCATCCGGTATTTCGGTGTCCTTTTTTACGTTAAGGTATTCGCGGCAGAATTTCAGAGAATCCTTGTCAAGTGACTTGTACCAGCCGACAAGTGTGTCGTTGTCGTGAGTACCGGTATATGAATAGGAGTTAGTGTCAGTGAAATTATGAGGCAGGTAGTCGTTTTTGCTGTCGGAAAAACCGAATTCAACGACCTTCATTCCCGGATATCCTACTTCATCGAGCATGTCCTGCACGTCCGGTGTGAGAAAACCAAGATTTTCGGCGATGATATCAAGTTTGCCGAGTTTCTCCTCTGCTTTCCTGAAGAGCTCCGCTCCCGGTCCCTTCTTCCAGATGCCGACCTCTGCTGTTTCATTTCCGTATGGTATACAATAGTATCCGGCAAATCCTCTGAAATGATCGATACGGATAATGTCGTAAGTTTCGGCAGCGTTTTCTATTCTGCTTAACCACCATTTAAAATCTGTTTTTTTATGATGATCCCAGTCGTAGAGCGGATTGCCCCATAGCTGACCGGTCGGAGAGAAACAGTCAGGCGGACAGCCGGCAACGCCTACCGGTTTCTTGTCTTCATCGAGTTCAAACAGTTCAGGTGTCATCCAGACCTCGGTACTGTCGAGTGAAACGTATATCGGAATGTCACCGATGATCTTTATGCCTTTGCTGTTTGCGTATTCCTTAAGCGCCTTCCACTGTCTGTTAAAGCAGAACTGGATGAATTTGTGGAAGCCGATCTCATCCTTCATTTCTTCCTTGGCTTTCTGTACTGCTTCCTTTTCAGCCTTTGCAAGTGCTTCCGGCCATTTGTACCACGGATCACCATTATAACGAAACTTCAGACTCATGAAAAGTGCATAGTCACCGAGCCATTTTCTGCTTGTCATTTCAAACAGTCTGTACTCCGGCGTTATTTTGAATCGTTTGTAAGCTTTCCTGAGAACTTTGTACACGTTCTGATAAAGAAATTCATAATCCACAGATCCGTTTTTCTGTTCCCATTTAATATTGGCATAATCTCTTTTTGTAAGAAGCCCGTCCTTCTGAAGAAGTTCAAAGTCGATAAAGTACGGATTTCCTGCAAATGCAGAAAAGCTCTGGTACGGTGAATCACCGTAGCTTGTAGGGGAGAGGGGAAGTATCTGCCACAGTCCCGTTTTTGTTTCAGCAAGAAAGTCGGCAAATCTGTAAGCTTCCCTGCCCATTTTTCCGATGCCGTAATCAGACGGCAGACTCGAAATATGTAGTAGTATACCGCTTTTTCTCATTGATGTTTTCCTTTCACTAAAATTTCCTTAGATACCGGAGAAACTCAGTTTTCACTGCATGCCGCAGCGTAGTCCCTGTCTCCGGCATTTTTACTTCATGTTCCGGGTACAGTAATAAAAAAGCTGACAGACAGAAAGTTACCATCTGGGATGGTACTGCACGAGCTTACATCTGAGTTTAAAAAACGGAAGATGTATCCTGCGCTTTCTGTTGTCAGCGAATGATTTCTGTTTTATATTCTGATCCCATCCCATATATATCAATACTCAATAATTATAACACAGTTTTATGACGGATTCAATACAAATGAGTCATTTTATATTTTTACGGTAAAAACAAAGGCACGTCTTTCGGCGTGCCTCTGCAGGATCTGAGTATTGATGTGTTATCAGTTCTTTTCCTTGAGAAGGTCTCTGATCTCTGTGAGAAGTACTTCTTCCTTAGTTGGTTCCGGATCAGCAGGAGCTTCTTCTTCCTTTTTCTTGCCGATTTCCATAGCCTTGTTTACAGCCTTTACAATAGTGAAGAGGATGATAGCCATGATGAGGAAGTTTACAACTGCAGAGATGAATGAGCCGTAGTCAAATGCAACGCCGTTGATCTTGAACTGACCGCCCACGAGAATGAGGTTGCCGTTTTCGTCCTTCTGGGCACCGCCGGTGATGAGTGAGATAAGCGGATTGATAAAGCTGTTTGTAAGAGCAGTTACAATGTTCTGGAATGCAGCACCGATGATAACGCCGACAGCAAGATTCATAACATTACCTTTGGAGATGAACTCCTTGAATTCTGCTAAGAGACCCTTTTTTGACTTGATTGCTTCCACGACTTTGTTTTCGTTTGCCATAATACTAACTCCTTTTTCAAGTAAAATAATCTGTTACTTATAATTATAGCTTATAATAATATTTTTTGCACTATACATTATAAACGAAAAAAGAAACGTAAAATGACTTGAAACTGATTATTTTTAAAGGTGCTCTGCCGACCGGAAATCCGGCTTTGCAGAAGATCCGGCCGAAACTGTTTTATGAAGGTTCCCCGTCTGTTTTATCATCGGAATTTAATGTATGCCGTGAATTTATTGTTTTCGGAATTTACATCAAATCTGAATCCGTGAAGGTCTGCTATCTGTTTGGCAATCGCAAGACCAAGACCGCTGCCTGAACATGAACTCCTTGCGGCATCACCCTTTCGGAATGCTTGTACAAGTTCTTTTGCATTTCTGACATTTTCTGTTACATCATTGGAAATGCGGAGAGAATTGCTGTCGGCATTTATCTCTATAGTTCCTTTTTCAGGAGTATAGCGTACAGCGTTTCCGATAAGGTTTGTGATCATCTGTGACATCATCTGCGGATTTGCTTTCACCGTGCCGGTTCCGTCGAGTTTAACGACCAGTTCCTTAGCTTGTATTTCTTCAGAAAAATGAACAAGCGCATCTTTAATGATCTTTTCAGTATTACACTGTTCGCTGCTTACTTCCGCAGTTTTTTCGATTTTTGCAAGATCAAGGGTGTCGGCTATCAGCCGGTCGATATACTGAGTGTTCTTAAGAATGGAGTCAGCATAGGCTTCACGTTTTTCAGTATGGATATTTGCGATAAGGTTTTCCGCATATCCTGAAATAGCGGCCAGCGGTGTTTTCAGATCGTGAGCCAGAGCTGCGGTGAGACCGTTTCTGTATTCGTTCATTTCATATTCTTTTCTGTAACGCATATATCGTAAACGTCC
>JAGDDO010000357.1 GCA_017848205.1 Oscillospiraceae bacterium
AGCATATGTGAATTCATGGAACTGAAGACTCCTGTAATTTCAGTAGTCCTCGGCGAAGGCGGAAGCGGCGGTGCCCTTGCCTTCGGCGTCTGCGATGAGCTTGCCATGCTTTCAAATGCGATCTATTCAGTTATCTCACCGCGAGGCTTTGCAAGCATTCTCTGGAAGGATGCCACAAGGGAAAAGGACGCCTGCAACATGATGAAGATCACAGCTGAAGACATGCTAAGACTTGGTGTTGCAGAACACATAATTGACGAGCCGCTCGGCGGCGCACACGTTGATTTGTGCAAAACTGCCGAAAACATCAAAGAATATTTGTTAAATGTTATAGCAGAAAAATCCCAAAAAAGTATTGACGTTTTACTGAATGAACGATATACTAAGTTTAGAAAAATCGGCGAGTTTGAAATCAGACAAAAAGAAGAACTCCTCGGCAATGAATAACAGCTTATTTTGGTGATTAACGCCATTATAATAAAACACTAAAAAACACATACGGAGGACACAATAATGGTTTTTGACAAACTTAAGGAAATTATTGCAGACCAGTTAGATGCTGACGCAGAATCAATCACAATGGAATCTTCTATCACAGATGATCTTCATGCAGATTCACTCGACGTTGTTGATCTCATCATGACTATCGAAAGCGAATTTGACATCGAATTCCCTGACAGTGATGTTGAAGCTATCAAGACTGTAGGCGATATCGTAAACTACATCGAAGCTAACGCAGCAGAATAAAAAAATGTTCACCCGACATCAAAAGTCGGGTGATATTGATTTTTAAACGGGGGCAGGTCCGCAGAATATGAAAGGATCTTCAATGAAGAAAGTAGAAGAAAAAGCATTGATCTTCAGTACTTTCACTTCTGTGCTTTTGTCATTCGCAGTTGTAATCGGCGCTGTTGCTCTGATCACACTGAGGACAAAGCAGAATCGTGACTACGATGAAAAGTGGAAAGATTATGATGAATGCGGCGTATAAAAATAAAAAACAGTGAAAGCCGGTAAAAGCTGACTTTCACTGTTTTCTTTTTTATACGGGCAGTTTTAAAATCAAAAAAGTTCACACACTCCGGCAGGAAATATGTGAACTGTTTTTTTATCTTCCGCGCTTTGTGTTTCTGCGCTTTCCGTCCATATTCTTTTTAAGGTCACTCATTTTTTCCTCGCTGCTCTGCTTGAAGCGTGAGAGCATGTCTTCAAATGAGCTGCTGCCGCTCTCCTGTGATCTTGGTGCCTGCTGCGGGCGGAACTGCGGCGGCTGTGAAGAACCTCCATCCTGCGGAGCGCTGCCTTCTCTGTTGTCTCTGTAGCCGCGCTGAGGACCTCTGTTTTCATAGTTTCTCTGGAAACCGTTTCTGTCGTTTCTCTGACCCTGCGGTCTCGGCGGTCTCGGAGCAGCATCGTCAGACATAGCCTTCTTTATTGAAAGGCTCATCTTGCCGTTTTCATCGGTGCTGAGGACCTTTACCTTTACTTCCTGACCCTCAGTGAGATGGTCCTTTATCTCTTTTACAAAGGTATTGGCAACCTCAGAAATGTGTACCATACCTACATATACCTTACCGTCAGCGTTTATCTCAACAAAAGCACCGTATGCTGCAATATTGCGCACCTTGCCGTCGTAGATCTTTCCTGTTTCAAGCGACATAAAAAAAATTTATCCTCCTGGTTAGTTTCTCGATGTATCATAAAATCTGATCTCGTTCGGATAAGCGTAGTTCATATTTTCAATAGCCAGCTTTTCCTTGTAGCTGTTTATATCATCAGCATTGAACAAACGCTGATATTCCTCGTTCTGGCTTTTTATTTCTTCCGTTTTCATTTCAAGTTCATGAAGTTCTTCACGCTTTTCCGCAAGGGTAGCCTGTGTGGAGATGATCGAACCGAAACACGCAAGACCTGCTATGATCATGATAGTCACAGTTACGCCCTTAAGAACATCTTTTTCTTCTTTTTTCTTCTTTTTAGCCATGTGACATCACTCTCCTTTACGATGATCTGGTTATTGATCTCAAGTTTTTCGTTTACTATAATATCTTATTATACTACAAATCTGTCCGTCATTCAAGGGTTTTACAAATATTTTCTGTTACTCACTGTACACGATTCTTGCGATATCAACAGTCTGCTTTGCATCACGCGAATAGAAATCCGCTCCTATTTTTTCAGCGAATTCAGGAGTGAGTACGGCGCCGCCCACAACGACTTTGATATCCGGTCTGCGTTCCTTCACAAGCTTTATGGTCTCTTCCATGGATTTGAGCGTTGTAGTCATGAGTGCGGAAAGACCGACGAGCTTTACATCCTCAGGGGTGGCAGCTTCAACTACCGCCTCGTATTCCACGTCACGTCCCAGGTCGATCACGTCGTAGCCGTAGTTTTCAAGCAGCACCTTGACTATGTTCTTTCCTATGTCGTGGATGTCGCCCTTTACAGTGGCAAGAACCACCTTTCCCTTTGAGACCTTTTCGCCGTCATTCGGCATTTTCGACTTTATGACCTCGAAAGCCGCCTGTGCAACTCCGGCTGAAAGGATCAGCT
>JAGDDO010000358.1 GCA_017848205.1 Oscillospiraceae bacterium
GAGGACATAGCTCTGGTACTGTACGCCATTGTTCTTGATGACAGGGAAAACGGTATTCTCAACACCATAAAGGTTCCCTATACCGTTTTCGAGGAATGGGGCATTGACTTCGACGAACTTCTGAAGATAACTATGGGAAACACGGGCACCTACGCAACGCCGAGACTGTACACAAACATTTTCGACATCGAGCACACGCCGGACCACGAAAGCGCTTTCATGGCAAAGGAATTCAAAAACCGGAGACTTAAGCCGGACAAAGTGGCACTCGTGACCACAAACCGTAAGACCAACGGTGCCATAGCGATGTTCTATCCGGGTGTGAAGGAAAAACTTGCTGAAATGTTTGACGACAGTTTCTATGTCGCATTCACAAGCATACATGAAGCTATGATACACAAGAAAGGAAGCATCGATCCGACCAGTATCAAACGCAACGTGACTGAGACCAACCGTATATTCGGTCCGGATGACACTCTGTCCGACAAGGTATTTTTCTTCGACAGAACATCCGGCTCGTTTGCAGCCGTTGTTTAACGGCCTCCGGTTTTACGTAACTTTTTGATTTTTTCTATGATATCTTTTTTGATTTTTTATGATATAAGAAAAGCCTGCGCAGCATTACTGTACGCAGGCTTGTTTTTTATTCCGGAAGTTCATAAAGAACTGTTTTTCCCGATGAAAGCGAAGCTTTTACATCTATTATTCTCTGGTTTTCCGAACCGCGGAAACGCAGTCTCAGGTTTTTCTGCTCCTCGATGAACTCGCCGTCAACTAAAACGTCGATGTACGAAAGCAGCTCTGCAGTCACTTCGCATACTGCCCTGCCTTCGCCTGTGAGTTCAGTGTCAAAGGTGTAGCCTGAGTAAAACCAGATATCCTTTTGAGGATAAGTCTCTCTGACTTTTTTTATAAAGGGAAGAAGTGCACGCTGATTGACTTTTTCCATAGGCTCGCCGCCGAGGACTGTGAGACCTCTTATGTAACCGGGAGCAAGTGCTTCCATGATCTCATTTTCGACGGATTCATCAAAAGGAGAACCGTAGTTAAAGTCCCAGGTCTCTTCGTTGAAGCAGCCTTTGCAGTGATGGGTGCAGCCGCTTACGAAAAGCGAGACACGGACACCGATGCCGTCTGCAACGTCCCTTTTTTTCAGCATCGCGTAATTCATTACAGATGCAGCACTCTTTCCTTGATCTCTTTGGTCTTGCCCTGGTTCCAGAAGTTTTCGCCGAGATAACCGCAGGTTCTTCTGGTAACTGTCATCATTGCGTGATCCTTGTTGTGGCACTGAGGACATTCCCACTGATTCTCATCGTTTACGATGATCTCGCCGTCATATCCGCATACGTGGCAGAAATCGGACTTGGTATTGAACTCAGCGTACTGGATGTTGTCGTAGATGAACTTTACAAGATCCTTAAGTGCATCGAGGTTTCCTGTTATATTCGGAATTTCAACATATGAGATGCATCCGCCGGTGGATATGTTCTGGAACTGGCTCTCAAATGTGAACTTGTCAAATGCGTCTATCTTTTCACGTACATCAACGTGATATGAGTTAGTGTAGTAACCCTTGTCGGTAACGTCCTTTATTACGCCGAAACGCTGTCTGTCGATCTTTGCAAAACGGTAGCAGAGGCTTTCAGCCGGTGTGCCGTAGAGAGCAAAACCGATACCGGTCTTTTCCTTCCAGCGTTCTGTAGCTTCCTTCATGTGGTTCATTACACGGAGTGCAAATTCCGTACCGGCAGGATCAGTGTGGCTTACGCCCTTCATTATCTTTGTAAGTTCATAGAGACCGATGTAGCCGAGTGACATTGTTGAGTAGCCGCCGTGAAGAAGCTTGTCGATCTTTTCGCCCTTCTTCAGTCTTGCAATGGCACCGTACTGCCAGTGGATAGGGCTGACGTCGGAGAGTGTGCCTTCAAGCGCCTTGTGTCTGCACATGAGTGCTTCGTAGCAGAGTTCGAGTCTTTCGTCGAATATCTTCCAGAATTCTTCTTCGTTACCGCCTGAAACGATACCGATCTGCGGAAGGTTGATACTTACAACACCCTGGTTGAAGCGTCCCTCGAACTTGTAATTACCGTTCTCGTCCTTCCAAGGTGAAAGGAAGCTGCGGCATCCCATGCAGCTGAATACGTTGCCCTGATAGTTTTCACGCATCTTCTTTGCTGAAATGTAGTCAGGGTACATTCTCTTTGCTGAGCACTTGACTGCAAGCTCGGTGAGATAATCGTACTTTCCGCCCTTGAAGCAGTTGTTCTCGTCGAGAACGTAGATGAGCTTAGGGAAAGCCGGTGTAGCGTTTACTCCCGCTTCATTCTTGATGCCCTCGTATCTCTGACGGAGGATCTCCTCGATGATCATTGCATTTTCTTCAGCGTACTCGTCATTCTCGTCAACGTGAAGGAAAAGTGTAACGAACGGAGCCTGTCCGTTTGTAGTCATGAGAGTGTTGATCTGGTACTGGATAGTCTGAACACCGGACTTGAGTTCGTCGCGGAGTCTTAAGTCAACGACTTTGTTTATTGTTTCCTCATCGAGAGTATCCTTAAATTCATTTATCATGTCGCGGAGATATTTGTCTCTGCTCTTTCTGAGATATTTTCCGAGGTGAATCATGTCAAC
>JAGDDO010000359.1 GCA_017848205.1 Oscillospiraceae bacterium
CGGTTCATAGGGTTCTTACCCATGATGTATTCCATCTGGCCTTCTGCCCAGTCAGCAAATCTCTTGTCCTCTTCGCCGCGGGCTGCTGTTTCCTTGCGGTAAACAAGGGCGCAGAGTTCAGCTGCTGTGTTGTAACGTGCTGAACCGTACTCGTTGAGCATTGAGAATCCTTCAGGAGTCTTTGCAAGGAATGTTGTATCCTTTTCGTCGAGCTTGTCGGTATATTCATACGGCATATTCCAGATCTCGTCTGCCATGCCGCCCGGATATGTGTGAGGGATTCCTGACCAGTATTCAAGGTTCCATCTGAAGATGTACCAGTCACGTGCGGTATTTGTTATAGGTGCAAGCTTTGCAAATACGCCGCCCCATACTGTATCCCAGCAGTGTACCCAGATGTTCTGCCATGTTGAACCTGTCGTCTTGATGATTCTCTTGATGTAGCCTGTGTATGTTACATGACCCATGTCATCCTTGATGGATTCATCAACTGAGATGATGTCATCGATGTACTTCTGTTCGCCTGTACATTCATAGAGCCATACAGCAGCCCATGCAAGTTCGTCGTAGTCGTAGCTTGAGGTATAGAAACCGCCGTCGTAACCAAGGCTTTCTACTGACATGCCTTCGTCTTCCTTATGAGTCTTTACTGCAAAGTTGTAAAGTGCGATGGCTTTCTTAAGGCTTTCTTCAGCATATTCAGGTTCTGTGTCCTTGAAGTTGAGATAGTTTACAGCCAGAGAAGCTGCAGTACCTGCACACATGTCTGAAGCAGGTGTGTCTACTGTTGCAAAATAAGCCGGTCTTGCGAAGTCAAGGAGCATCTGTGAATTCTGAAGCTCCGGCGGATTCCAGTAGTTGTGGTCATTGTTACCTTCACCTACCTGATAGCAGAAAGCGATAACTTCTCCGTTCTCATCAAGGTAAGTACCGTTCATGTAGAAGTCGTTGAACCAGTGAAGAATGTTTTCAACGTGTTCCTGCTGGCCTGACTTTTTATATGCATCGCGGAATTCATAGTAGCCCCAGCCTACTGTTGAAGCTGCGTATGAACCCGGAAGTCCGAACTTTACGTGGTCTCCGGCATCATGCATACCGCCGCCGCAGTCGATGAATCCGTCACCGTCCGGATCGAGAATATCTTTGTATTCATCAATGAATTCCTGAGAAAGGTTGGTTCCGAACTTGGCATCAGCACCTTCCTTGGACATCGGTTTAAGAGGAATATTGTAGTCCTCGGTATGACAGTCGCCTCTCCACTCGAGCCACTTGAGACCCGGTTCTCCGTTCTCGTCAACGTCATATCCGCACTTGTTGGCGTCATAGAAGTAAAGCACGTACTGAAGTGCCTTGGCGAAATTTACTTCAACGTCATCATAACTGAATGAACCCGGCTCAGGGAACACCATTTCATCCGGAGTTACGCTCGGCGGTGCTTCACCTGCATCGGCACTTACGTAAATGCCGTTCCCTGCAAAGCTTCCGGCCATCGAAATGCTTAACAGTGAAGCAAGCAGCCTTTTAAGTTTTGTTTGTTTCATACTACACTACCTTTCTTAGTATCTGCGCCTGTGTCATCCCGAACCAGCGGACGACACTCTACAGAATATATTATACCACTGTAAAGAATTTGTTTCAACATCATTGAATGTGCCATTTTAAATGAATTTACACAGTGTTATATAGTCAAATACACTATGATATCACGCAATTTTCACAAAGCTATCACACTTAATCTACGCAATTACGCAGTTTGTCTAAAAAGTCCGCGATTGTACCAATAAAACTGTAGGATGTTTTAAACTTTCCGTACTGTGACATCCATTGCTTTTTCATCATATATTATATGCTGCAAAACACATAATACTGCCATTTCCGGCTTTAGCTAAGGAAACACTGATTAAATCGGAAATCCGGCTTCGCCGGATTTCCGGAGGTGGGATTTTGCGGGGCTTCGCCCCGCACCCCTGCAATGATTTAAGAAATCTGCGCTTCCATGAAAAAACTCCCCTGCCACCGGTATAACATCCGGTAACAGAGGAGTCTGTTTTACTGCAGATATTCTGCATTACTTTATCATTGTGTACATAAGCGTCGAGAACAGCGCATAGACCGGAACGGCTGCAATGTAGAGCGTGCCGATCCACTTCTTTCCGTTTTCAGCGCAGTATTTGCCGGCAAGAACTGCGGCCGGAGCTACTATGAATGTCATGTAGCGGAAGTCCATGCTGCATCCGTTAGGATACTTAATATAGAAGTAAACGATTGATGCCATGAACACGAGAACTGCTGCCGACATGAGGAACTGATCCTTGTTCTCCTTTGATCTGAAAGCACCCTTTACAACACCCGTAACAGCCGGTATCGTAAGTGCTATTGCTGCGAACATGAGGCCTATCGGAACAATAGCCGGAACATCAAACTTGAATTCACCGAAAAGCGAGGACTTGACCATGTAGGTCCAGAGGTTGTAATCTTCAAATACCTCGGCATAAGGTTCAGTCACGAAGTTCGGAAGGTCAGGAAGTATGATCCTCTGGAAGAAGGAGTGATCGCCTGTGTAAAGTGAGTGATCCTTCGGGATCTCAAGAACATAGCCGAAAGGCTGGTCGAATCTTTTGTAGTTTCTTATGCTGTACCAGAGGCCGAGCGGAAGGCTTATGATACCGAAAACGATGAATTTCGGAATGTACAGACCGAATTTCTTTTCCTTTACTGCTCCGAAGAACTTCCATGCAAACACACCGGCGGTAAACAGAGCAAGTGAACCGATAGAAAGCTTGGTCATAACGCCAAGACCGTAGGTAAAGGCGAGAATGATTGTATTCTTCCAGTCAGGACTTCTGTACCATCTGAGTGTGTAGATAAGTGCGATGGTCATGAGAAGTGTACAGAGCATATCCGGTGTGATTCTTTCACTGAGGTAGAATGCCGGACAGAAAGCGACAAATCCGACTGCCGCTGCACGGTATTTTCCCTTCAGATCAAGTTCCTTACAGAAGGAATCTGTCATGAGAAGAACTATGCATGAAGAGAC
>JAGDDO010000360.1 GCA_017848205.1 Oscillospiraceae bacterium
ACAGACAGTGAGCTTAACATAAAGAAAAAGGTATGCCTTGGCCCGCATGTGAATTCATACGAGTTCATTGCCGACAGCAAGGGCAGACTCCTGCTTTACGAAAATCTGTCACATGATCTGGTGTTCTGCGATGCAGCGTTTGATGGCAGCGAAAAAATGAAGCCGGCCGGTAATTTCCCGGAAGCGTTTTTCTTTAGGAGCGGTTCTGACTGTTTCTGCGCTGCTCCGTCATCTGAAACCGGAAAAACTGTTGTCTATAAAATAGATTTTGAAAACAAGGGGCTTTCTAAAACGGATACACTTGACTTTGCGGTAAAGGAAGCTGAAGACGGCGACGGATCCTATGATGCATATTTTATTACGGAAAAAGGCGTAAAGGGATATAAACTGAAAGGCAGATACTGCGATGATATAGTTGACTGGGTCGGTTCCGGCATTACATCGAATGTAAAGGATGCAGCAGTTGTCGATAAGGATACGCTGTTAGTCAGATATTCGGGAGGAAAAGATACTGACTGGAAGAGCGGAACCAGTCTGTACCGCAGAGTCGGAGACAGGGTTATAGACTGATGCAGTTCTTATATTTCATGAAAAGGAGAATAAACATGAGAAGGATAATTTCACTTTTATTTGCGCTGACAATGGTGATGTCTGCAGCATCGTGCTCGCAGCAGAGCAGTGCACCGGATACATCATCAGAAATAACAGCAGAAACATCATCCGGAAGTAATTCCGGAGCGGCAGCTGAAACTGAGGTAAAGTCCGACGTTCCTAAGTATCAGGCCTACGCTGCCATGACACCGGAGGAGATAGTTTCATCACTGACTATCGAACAGAAAGCCGCACAGATGGTACAGCCTGCTGTCTATAACATCAATGAGACCGTGATGGAAATGAATGACTACGGCAGCATACTTTCCACATTCGGGTGTATAGACTCTGAAGAATGGGTACAGACGGTTGACAGCTTACAGCAGGCAGCCATAAATTCTGAGACGGGCATACCGTATATTTATGGTCAGGACGATGTTCACGGGGTAAACTGCTGCACAAACGCAGTATATTTCCCTCACAATATCGGTCAGGGTGCAGCTAACGATGAAGAACTTGCCTATCAGGTAGGCCTGATAACCGCGGATGAAGCAAAACTCTGTCACATGCTGTGGAACTTCTCTCCGTGCGTTGCTCAGTCCGTTGATCCGCGCTGGGGACGTACATATGAGTCCTACGGTTCTGATCCTGAAACCATAACAAAGCTCAGCACTGCCTACACAAAGGGACTTATCGACGGAGGACTTGTTGCGTGTACAAAACATTTCTTCGCCGAAGGCAATGTCGAATACGGAACAGGTGAGCCGGGTAAACCTTATAAGCTTCTTGACCGTGGCGATGCAAGACTTTCGGAAGAGGAAATAGACGAACTTTTAAAAGTATATAAAGCTCAGATCGACGCAGGGGTTCAGACCATTATGATAAGCCATTCATCTCTGAACGGCGTAAAGATGCACGAAAATAAAGAGTACATCATGAAGCTGAAGGACGAAATGGGGTTTGAAGGCTTTATCGTCAGCGACTGGGAATCGATACAGCATATCACGGGTTCTTCCTATAAAGAACAGGTTATAAAGAGCATAAATGCAGGTATCGATATGCTCATGGAGCCAAACACTTTTGACGAAGCAAAGAATATCATTTCTGAGGCAGTGAAAGGCGGTGAAATCAGTGAAGAACGCGTCAACGATGCTGTTACACGTATAATCAGGGTAAAGAAAGAAGAAGGACTGTTTGACGATCCTATGATGAAGGATCTCCATACCGTACAGACGAAAACAGGTTCTGCCGAATATCGTAAAGTTGCTGAAAAGCTCGTTGAGAAAAGCCTTGTGCTTCTTAAAAATGAGAATGATGTTCTTCCGCTAAAAAAAGGCACAAAAGTCTACATCACAGGTCCGGCAGCTGACAACGGTCCGGCGCAGTGCGGCGGATGGACCATGGAATGGAACGGCCCTGAGTCAGAGGACGTTCCCGGTTTAACGACTGTTCTGGAGGCTTTTGAAAGATATTCCGGTGACTACGGAATTGAGGTCATAACTGATAAGGAACAGGCA
>JAGDDO010000361.1 GCA_017848205.1 Oscillospiraceae bacterium
CTGAAGCGGCCTTCCATGTACAGGTTTCCGTTTAAAGGATAGTTTTTGAAAGGAAGATGTACAACACCGGTGAGGTGCGAGTACTTTCTCCACTTCTTTTCGCCGATGTTGTCGGTGTAACCTGTTTCGCCCTTGTCGTCCTTGATCCAGTTGTCATCTGCAACTCTTGTTGCGGTAAGTACCAGTTTTCCGTCACGTACAGCTACCTGTGATTTTCTTACAACAGCACTGTAGTTGTGGTGGTCAGCCCACGGATAGCTGTATGCCCATACGTTTGTATCAAGTGAGTCGCCCTCGAATTCATCGGACATGATAACGTTGCTGTGGCTGCGCATGAGGAATGAGGCATTGCTCTTTCGTTCGTCCGTATCGGCACCGGTCACGTAGAAGCTGTTGCCGGTGCATGAAAGATAGCGTCCCGGCAGACCGTATGCCTGATAGCTCGTTCCTTTTGCAAGTCCCTTTGTTTTTATGAATGAGGCATTGTTTTTGAATTCCTCGCTTCCGTCGTCTTTGGCAAGGATTATTTCGCTGCCGCCGTTTTTCCTGCACAGGTACGATCCCTTTTCGCTCTGGGATTCAAAGCTTACAGTGTTTTCACCCTTGAATCCGGTAACTTCCGTGAAGCGTGCGTCCGAGAGCGGTGAAACGTTTCTTGATGAGGTAAGTGCACCTTTCGATACTCGTAAAAAGCTTCCGGCTTTTGCAGGTATCTCAAAACGTACAAATGTACCATCTGCCTTCAGTGCAGGTGCATCAGATATTTCAGAAGGTCCGCTGTAAACTGTGAGTTTCGGCGGATTCTGTGATTCTCTGGAGTTGAATAGGGCAAGATTGCTCACTGCGTCAGAGTTGTTTTCGTGGTCGCACCAGAGGACGAAGTTGAATTCCTTGGCTTCAGGATTCTCCCTTACAACGTCGGTAACGTCAAACTTTATCGTCTTTCCTGCGTCGGTATTGTGCTTTGTTACCACCACGTCGCACAGACCGTATGAATCAGGTACGGACTTGTATTCCGGCGGAGCGGATTCGCTCCAGCCGCTGCCGCATGCAGCGATCTTGACTTCAGTGTTTCCGTTTGCAGTCCTGTCAAGGCGCAGTTCAATCTCAGCCTTGTTTACGTTTTTTAAATTAAGTTCATCAGCTTTGAATTTGATGTAGACATTTCTGCGCTTCGCTGCGTTGAATCCGGCAACATTAATGATACCTTCCTCTTCGTCAACGGTTCCGTCGCCGCGTATGCATATATCTTCCGAAGCAGTGACAGATGTAGTCGCTTTTTCACCCGGATCAGATGACGGAGGAGTAACTGGTGCCTTTTCCGGCAGTTCGGATTTTCCGAGCAGATAGTCCGCCAGAATGACTGCATCTCCGGAGTTTACAGTACCGTCACTGTTTAAGTCCGCTTCCGTGTCAGATGCTGTTTCACCGGTCATCATTGATTTTAACAGAATAAGATCAGTGATGACCTTTCTGTTTCCTGTGCTGAATTTTACAGCCGATTCAGCGGCAGATACGCTGCTTAAAAAGAGTGATGCAGTTATCACTGTAACTGCCGCAAGCCGTGGAATATGCCTGAATATCATACTTTCATCTCCTTAAATTTTAAGAAATACCGGTAAGCTTCATTTCCGCCATGCAGGAAATGAGAAAGTCCGGAACAGATATTTCGTCCGTGTTCCGGCTCCGCCGATCAGTAATTTTCTTACGTTCAAAAACCAACATCTTTATCATACAGCAAAATACAGTCGGTTGCAATACAAAAAATGCAACCTTTTTGTAAACATTTTTCATGATGCGTTTTTTCGCTGTTCCCGACAGATGCTGTCAGGAGAATATTACAGAAAAAAGAAAAGCACCGGTGGTTTTGACGCTGATTTTTAAAAAATGATTCTGGTTTTTAAATAAATGTAACTTAATTCTCACCGGACTGTAAGTGCTCTGTTGTTGAGATATACTTCTGCGAGTGGTATAATCTAATCAAATCAAACAATAAAAGCAGCTGAAAGACCTGCTGAATTGTGCGATTAGGAAAATCAGAATTGAAGGAAGTTTAGAAGGAAGAAGTTCAGGGTGCGGAGCGAAAGCTCCGCATATCCCCCTGAATCAAAAGGAAATCAAAAACGAAAAGGAGCGTTTTTTATGAGTACGAACAGGAAAACAATATCTGTATTTGCATTATTAATGTCAGCATCAATGATCTTTACCGGATGCGGAGCGCATCCGTCCGGAGCACCTTCATCTACATCATATACAGGCAGTTCAGACGGCAGAAATGATGCATATTATGAATATCAGGCAGATAATGCTGCCGAAGACTATAAACCGGATTA
>JAGDDO010000362.1 GCA_017848205.1 Oscillospiraceae bacterium
CGTATTCTGCGCCATACAGGTGGCTTTTCACCTTTTCTGATGATCTTTAGAATTGCAAATGTCATACGTTATCCTTTCAATCGGTATTTTATTTTCCGAAGGAAAATACTCCATTTTCGAATCAGTTACCTGTCACTTTTCCTATGATACACTTTTTACCCCAAAACACCATTCCGTACTGCAGTCTTGTCGTATATCCTTCATACTCAAGTCTGCTTTCATATTTATTACGAACAATCTGGCTTTTGGCTTCCTTAAGTGCATTTTCCATTTCTGCTTCTTCTTTTACATGCTTAAGTTCGAGAATCAGGCAGGATTTTCTGGCAGTATCGCGGATTATAAGGTCTGTTCTTCCGTATCCGCTTTCCCGTTCTGAGTCCACCATATACCCAAGTCCGGTAAAGAATCCGTCAAGGATCAAATGATAGCTGTATTCATGGTATTCGTGATAGAACGAAAGTGTTGCCTCAAGGATCTGATTCATTGAAGCCTTTGCACTTTCAGTACTCTCTGCCCAAAGCGAATCTATGAGATTATTTACGAACTCATTATTTATTTTGGTGTTAAAGTAATTCCAGACTTCCTGCCGGAACACTTCTTTAATTTCTTTGTTCGGTATTCTTAAAGGCATGACTTTCATTCGTTCTTCTGTAGCCTTTGAAAGATACCCGGTTTCAAGCAGTGCTGACCAGAGATTATCGCCATTTTCATGAATAAGATGATATGGAACATGTTCATTTACGAAACATTTTACAGTCTCACCGGCAAGCAGTTTTTCAAACTTTTCATTTACTTCAGAAGTTTTTCCTAAAAAGCCATGAATAAGATTCTGTGTTGTATACGATGTATTCACCCAGTAGCTTTCAGGTCCCATTATTTCACTGTATGAACCATCAAGAACTGATCGTACATAAAGAAGCACATCCCAAGGACAGTACATCTTTTCACGTCCGAAGATATATCCGTCATACCATTCTGAAACAGTATCATATCTGTCTGACAACCTGGCATCTTCAAGAAGCTTCTTTACGTTATCATCGGTAAATCCAATAGATGATGCGAAATTAGGTGAAAGAACTGTATATGGTATGATATTATTCACACCTGTATAAGTACTGTTTTTCACAGTATAAAGGCATCCGGAAAGAATAACGCCCTTGACGTTCTCGTTAGTCTTGCAGACGTAGCTAAGCATATGCTCGATCATATCACGGACTTTGTCATACTCAGGACTGCCAAGTGCCTTTGCCATCGGTACATCATATTCATCAATTATAACAAATACTTTCTGCTTATAATAACTTCTCAGCATCTGACACAGCAGACCGAGCGCCTGCTCGGTATCCGGCTGTTCGGCTCTGCGATTCCAGAGGTTAGCAAATAATGATTTAATCGTTTCGCTTATATTCGTATTGTTTTCTTCGACTAAAAAACGATTCTCTTCACAGAGATTCGAAACAGCAATACGTAAAGAACTGAATATTGATTTAAAATTTTCTCCAAAGACTTCCTTCAGTGATATGAAGACCACAGGATATTTATTCATGTAATTTTCAACAAGAACAGCATTATCCATAACTTTCAGACCACAAAAAATGTCCCTGCTTTCCTGTCTGATATCAAGAAAATCTCTGAGCATCGTCATTGTAAGTGTCTTTCCAAATCTTCTCGGACGTGCAAACAGTACTGCCTTATCGAATTTATCGATAAGAAATTCTTCTATTAAATCAGTTTTATCTATGTAATACGAATTGTTTTCCCTTAGTTCGCGAAAGCTGTCATATGATGCTCTGATATTTATTTTCAAGACTTTTGCTCCTTCCTGCGTTTTTTTCTCATGCTATAAGTATAACACGTTTTGACTGTTCAGGCAACAGAAAAAGCACTGGGAACGAGGTTATCAGCACCGTATTAAAAAAACAGCATATCCTTAACGTCAAAACACGTATGGATATGCTGATAAAACTTTATCTTATTTATGCTGAAGCACATCAATTCATCTTGCTTTTCAGTTCCCGTTTACGCTCATACATAAGCCTGTCGGCGCGCTCGAAAACGTCATGAAAACTCTGGTCTTTGCCGTCTTCGTAATCAGTTATACCAAGTGCAACAACTAACGGAAAATCCGGATCGACGGGATGTTCAATTGTAAAGTTGAAACTTTCGGTTAGTTCTTCTCTTTTATCAAAATCATCACGTTCGAGTATGGCGACAAATTCGTCACCGCCGATACGGAACACCGGGCTTCGCTTGAACTGAGCGCATATTACTGCACAGGCATCCATGATAAACTGATCGCCTCTTTTATGTCCGTAGGTATCATTTATCTGCTTAAGTCCGTTTACATCAAATACTGCGACCGCAAATTCCAGATTGCGTCTGTTTTTTATATCTGAATTCTTTTTGGCTTCAAACTCGGCATACGCAAGCTTGCTCTTTACTCCGGTAAGCGTATCTTTGTATGCAAGAACACGTGTGCTGAGAAGTTCAAGATACTGTTTTTTCTCTCTTTCTAGAGAATTTTCAAGTTCGGTAGTAATCTCGGCTCTTTCACCGTTAATAACAAATGTATGAAGAAGACAGGTGCCCAGCATATATGCTATGGAGTACAGTGGAAGATACGGGAACCAGAGCTGTATTGTAAGGAACACCCCCACTACAAGTCCGAAAAATCCAACCGTACAGTAGCGGAATCTGAGAAGGCCGCTGTTGCTTCTCATATGAACAAAAGCATGAATCGTCAGAAGCGCAAACATCAGAATCTGCAGAACAAGCATAACGTGGCGGAGAGGTTTGGCAACGTAAACGCAGTTACTGTCTACTTCAAAAAGTATAGGAACAAAAGCATTTACAAGGATCCCTGTTAAAAATATAGCAAAAAATACTCGTCCTGTAATGACAAGAGCACGCCCGAGATTATTTTTCGAATTAATATAGGTCACCACGAAATTCGTCCAGAACAGAAGTCCTCCTGCCATGGCTACAAAATAGAACAGCGTATCAATATACAGCAGCGTCGGCAGCTTTAAGTATTCAATGAATCCCCATAAAGCATCCGTAACATAGTACACCAGTACTGAGAGCAGGAATTTTCGGTACACTTTCCATTCTGAATTTTTCGCAAAGCTTCCCAGTTTCAGAAAAATATCATAATTTTCTATAAGTAAAATAAATATTGCGAGTATACCTATTGCTGAGTAATACATGCACTTTCATCCCCCTGTTATCCTATATAATTCATCCTTCAGCGAAATAATGCCCAAAGCGTAAATCATTCTTATCCCCGATGATCTACGTACAGATCAGATAATTTCTGACCCTGCATAATTCGCTTTTTATCCAGAAATATCCTGTTGCTTCCGGAATAAAACAAAGAATTAACATAATTATATAGTTATTATACATCGTTTTATACAAAAGCGCAAGTAAAAAATAAATAACAGTCAGATGTAGATAACTGTATCCTCAAGCGGTTTCTTATCTGAATGAAGCTTTGCAGGGTGACTGTCTGCAGACGGATAGCCCAGAGCTACCATCATTGCAGGAACGTGATTTTCAGGCAGAGTGTATCTCATAGCAAATTAAACTCCTTACTAATCAAAAAGCTGTACCACCAAGTACAGCTTTTTTAGTTGCTCTGATTTGATTTTGAAAAATCAGAAATCAGTTTTCATTTCTCATCTTCAAGGAATTTCAGTACAAATTTTCTGTACTCTGTACCAAGCGGAAGTTCAAGGTCTGTGTACAGTTCACGTCTTTCGGTAATCACCTTTGTATTTGTACGCGGGTCGACGCCTTCTTTCTGTACATTTCTGAAATATACGCCCTGTCCTCTTTTCTGCCATGCCGGAAGGTCATTATAGTTTATTCCGCGCTGGAAAAGAAGTTCGTTCTTGTAAGCAAGGCTTTTGCCGCTCAGTTCACGTGTAGCAGCGTCCTTGTCCATGCCCTCTTTTCTTAACAGCCAGTAGCAGTGCGCATTCAGTGAATTGCGGTGTGAGTCTTCCTGCCTCCATGCAAAATAATCCTCTACCCTTTTGAGACTCGGAAGCGGTACTATACGGCAGTCAAATGTAGCGACTTTACCGAGCATAAGTGAAAATGCCGCACTTGCTTCACCGGCAAGTGTTGTGTTTAACTTACGTACCTTTCTTCCGAACGCATTGTCTTCCGGGTGGAAAAGAAGCGAGATCTCATCACTTTCACTGTAACCGTAAACAATACGAAATCCTGATGACTCCATAAGTGCCTTTACCGTACCTGTCATCATATCGCGGAAACGCACATCAAAAGGCGCTTCAAACTTACATATTTCCTTGGTAAGACGAGTAAAACTTCTTCCGTCCAGTCTCGCAACAATATACATATCCGGGAGGATATACTGGTCAAGTGACTCCTCATATACTCTCATCATTTTATCAAACTCATTAAACCTCATGATTTTTCCCCCTTCCATTTTTCTGTAACAAAATTTCCGTTATCCATATATACATAATAAAGCTCGTCAAAACCCTCACTGTAGTCCGGCATTTCCAGTATTGCATGGGTATGTGCGACTGCAGTTCTCGGAACTTTCGCTTTTCCTTCACGCTTTTCATTACGTTCGATGCATTCTGAGATGGAAGAGCGGAAGTAATATCCTATGATCTTAAAACCCGCCTTCTTAGCCGGAACAATATATCTTTCCCGGTCAGCTCTTGTCGGATCAGTATTATCGATCACAAAAGATCTGCCCGATGAAATGCACTCCTCCAGCATAAGTTTTTCCCTGTTACGTGTATTGAGCACATCCAGACTGATGTGAGCGTAGTCTTCAAAATATTTATGATAGTAACTGGTCTTACCGCAGGCCTGTATTCCTGTGAAAATAACTGCATCCGGCATAATTACACCTCCAAAAAAACAAAAAAGCCCCACAGGCAATCTGTGAGGCTCTGAATAATCTTAGAATAAATCTGATTATCTTTTGCTGAACTGTGGTGCACGACGTGCAGCCTTGAGACCGTACTTCTTTCTTTCCTTCATTCTTGGGTCACGTGTGAGGAGACCTGCTGACTTGAGAGTTGCTCTGAGTTCCGGGTTGAAGAGAAGGAGAGCTCTTGAAAGGCCGTGTCTGATTGCACCAGCCTGGCCGGTTACGCCGCCGCCTGCAACTGTGCAAACGATGTCGAACTTGCCGAGTGTTTCTGTGAGAGCCATTGGCTGACGAACGATGAGCTTAAGTGTTTCAAGACCAAAGTAATCGTCGATGTCTCTGCCGTTGATTGTGATCTTGCCTGTGCCGTTGTATACTCTAACTCTTGCTACAGAATGCTTTCTTCTGCCTGTTCCGTAGTAGTATTTTTCCTTTGATTCGTACATGTTAATTTGCTCCTTTCTTAGAATTCGTAAGCTTCTGGCTTCTGAGCTGCCTGCTTGTGTTCAGCGCCCTTGTAAACTCTGAGACGTGTTAATGCTGCTCTGCCGAGTGTGTTGTTAGGGAGCATGCCGTTTACTGCGATCATCATAGCCTTGTCAGCCTTGTGAGCCATAAGGTCCTTGTAGCTTTCTGACTTGAGTCCGCCGATCCAGCCTGTGTGCCAGATGTACTTCTTCTGTTCGAGCTTCTTACCTGTGAGGATAGCCTTGTCACAGTTGATGATGATTACATGATCGCCACAGTCTACGTGTGGTGTATATGTTGGCTTGTGTTTACCTCTTAAAATGTGAGCAGCCTTAGCAGCAACTCTACCGAGTGGCTTGCCTTCTGCATCTAAAATATACCACTTACGATTTACTTCGCCTGATTTAGCCATATAAGTTGACATATTCGATTCCTCCGTCTTAATTTAGATTATTTAATAATAATTGCCGATAAACCAAATATCGCAAGAAGCCTTTAACGGCAATTATTCAGTATTATCGCAACACAACATTATTTATTATACATTGATTTGCTCCGGTTGTCAATCGTATTTTCACTATTTTCAGCTGATTTTACGGAGATTTTCAGAATTTTCTTTTATTTATTGAATCTGTTCATCTGATTTGCATGTATTCTCTATATTTCTACACTATTCTCCCTGTTTCAGATTTACGGTTATAAATCAGAGCACTGCACTATTGAAAAAAGGAATGCATTATGCTATACTACTTATTAATGATAACTTGATCAGACATAATTCACCCTGAACTGTACGCCAGAAGTACAGTCAGCGTTTTTATATTTTATAAATGAAGGGATAACGAATGAAGAAAAAAGCCCTGTCTGCTCTCTGCATTGCTTTTCTGATGTGTTCGGTCACCGGATGCTCATCGAAAAACACCGGAGAGCGTTTCAAGGATCGCATAAACAGCGCAGTGAAAGAGCGGTCTGAAATAAACAGTGATTCTGATTACATCAGTTACAAAGCCGATCTTTCCGCAGGAAGACTTACCGACGGACATTATTCACACGCAGGATTACAGGTTGATACTGACGGGACCGGCACTGATGACACAGCCGGAAAAGCTGCTGTTTCATTATCGCAGAACAGCATGCTGAACGTGCATTACTATCTTGATGAAGCTCACCGGAATGAGATAACTGACCCCTACCACGATTTTATTTATCTTGCTCCGGGACAGTCTCTCTACGCCGTAGCCGAGAAAAAAAGCGGAAGTTCGCCGGAAAAATATTCTTTTTCCACATTCCGCGTTTACAGTATAAAAGACGGTAAAAAAGATCTTGTTTCCGAAGAATACGATGAGAAAAC
>JAGDDO010000363.1 GCA_017848205.1 Oscillospiraceae bacterium
CTGTCCTGCATTGCTGCATACTTTATGATATTGAGCGGCGGAACCTTACTGTCAGTACGGGACCGCATAAGTGCTTCATAGGCATAAACGCTGCCGTCAACAGCACTGACAATTGGCTGGAAATAATAATCGAGAAGATTTTCATCGAGGATCTTTGTAACAAGATGATACTGGGACTTTTCTTCCTGGTTAAGGTTTTCATAGGCACGGTCTGATACGCTGAACTTACTGCTTCTCAGACGGTCAAGCTGTTCCTGCAGCTGCTGCATATTGATCTCGCGTCTTAAAAACTCCAGCCCCCTGCTTACTGAACCGATCCAGCGGCGGTATGTGTCGTCATAGCTGCGAAGGGCGTCACCGTAGGAAACTGATGCATAGCCAAAGCATTCGTCCTCGAAAAACAGCGGTGTAAAGAAGTAAGCAGTATTTTTTTCACGGCTATCATACAGTTCCGGAAGCATTTCAGCAGTATCAAAAAGATTATCGGTGCTGACGATATTGTTTTTTCTGTCTTCATCATAATAACGTATAGCGTGGAGCATTTTCTGTGAATAACCTTTGTTTCTGATGTGTACTCCAAGCCCCATGCCCTTCCATTCACCTGAAAGGCAGAGATGAAATTCCTTCGCTCCGGTTATCTGATAAACATAGGAATAAACTGTACTGAGGTAATCCTCAAGTGTATTCTGTGAAAGAAGGTTTTCATCGATAGTATTGAAAATTGAGGAATACCTTTCCTCCGAAATATCTGTTCCCCACTCTCCACGGAGAGGAACATTTGTACGGTAACAGATATTGCTTTTGCATCCGCAGCTTTCGCCTATTACAAGCTCCGGTGCGGCAACAAAAGGTTCTGTATCATTTTTTCCGTTTATCAGTCCGAAAAGATATGTAAAGGCATATTTACCGAATTTTTCAGCAGGGATCATGGCTGAAGTAATAGGACGCGGACTTGTCCTGCCCTCATAAGTTGAGTCATAGCCAACCACTGCAATGTCATCCGGCACCTTAATGCCGCGTTCGCTGAATGCCTTGCAGAGGCCTATTGCCATCTGGTCATTTGCACAGGCTACTGCATCCGGAAGCTTTTTGCCGAATGAAAGAAGTTCATCAGCACACATCTCGCCGCTGCGGTACCAGAAGTCGCCGTGAATAATGCGGTCTTCCTTTACTTCAAGACCTGCAGCAGTCATAGCATCACGATATGCATTCAGGCGCTCTATCGAGTGCTTATGATGCTTTTTTCCGGAAAGGAAGGCGATATCCTTAAAATTATGATCTCTGATAAGATGAGTAACCAGAGCGAAAACCGAAGAATAGCTTTCCGTAAATATCGACGGAAAGAACTCACTGTCATTTTCTATAACAAGAACCGGCTTATCAAAATTCTCCTTAAGACGCAGTTCGAGCTCCTTTGCTGCATTTTCAGTCTGGATACTGTCCTTAAGAATAACAGCAGCATCAAATCTGTCCGGAGACATAAGTGAAAAGATGTTTGATTCTCCCTGTTCCCTTTCAGGTGTATCCTGGTATTTTAAATACATTGAAAAAATACAGACATCATAGCCCGACTTAAAAGCTGATCCGAGAAAACCTGTAATAAACCGGCTCTGATATGATTCATCTGCCTGACCGGCAAATAATGCAATTCTTTTCCCTGCCATAATAATCCCTCTTACGAATAAACAGATACTGTTACTGAACTGATACTTTCTTTCTTCCGGCTACCCAGAAAATGATCATTGAAATAACAGATGCGGCTAAAACAACTGCATTGATACCGAGCAGAAGATCAGTGTAATAATAACAGGCACCTGTAATAGATGAATAAATGTGCTGTGCTTTGATAGCAAAACGATTGAAATATTCTGACTGTTTTAGCCATATACCGCCTGCAAGAATGATCACGGAAAGCGAACCGAATGAAATACTCATCCAGTAAAAGAATCCGGAAAATCCTTTTATATTGGCGATAACAAGAACAAGCAGAAGAAATCCGGTCGCAGCGAATGATGCGATAAATATCGTGTCGGAATAGCGGACTAACTTTGAAGCAGCACTGATAAATCCGGCCTTTGCTATCTTGTTTATCTGAAATACATCAGCTGTGTCATTTATCTTTTCAGAAGCAGATTCGTAAACTGTGTCTATCTTCTGATAGTAAACTTCATCTTTCTGATAATTAATTGACTTCGCATATTCATCGAAAAAGTCTTCAACAGATTTTCTCAGAACCTTAAGTTCTTCCTCTGAAGAAGTGTTTTCAATAGTCGGTGTTCTACCGTTTATACAGTCAAATGCAGAATCGATCTGGGAATCGATCATCGACTTAAAAACATCTTCGGTAACTGCATCAGTATAAACCGAAGCAGGTATACCTGTAGCGTTCTCCTCGCTTTCAAACTGTCTGCATAGTTCATTATACGCTTTTTCGTAGGAGCCGTTCAGCTTAAGAATATACTTGTAAGTATCCGGCACCAGAGCGTAATTTTTCATTACAAATGCTCCCTCTGCGGCAAATGCTGCGAAAAACAGAAGTATTGCCGTAAGAGCACATAAAAGATAATTTCTTAATTTGTACATTTCACACCTCAGCTATAGAATTTAGTATCAACAGGCTCGCAGATAACTGCGTATCTCTGAGTGGATGAACCAAGCACCTGTTTAACGCATGTGTAAAGAGTAAGCTTGTCTGTCTTGTCCTGTGAAATGTATTTCTTGTCAGTTTTTTCGAATGTTGCTGTGTTCTTTACTTTGTATGTGAATTCGCCGTATGAAGTATTTATCTTTACCTCATCGCCCTCTTTTAATTTGTTGAGGTCTGCAAAAAATGTGTTTACGTGTGCATCGATAACTGAATTGCCCCTGTCACCTACAACTGCAGATGCGGTAAGCTGACATGCTCCGTTTTTCAGAAGTTCTTCACTGCTGCCCCAGTAAACAGGAACATAAAGATTTATAGCTTCACATGAAAGCATTGCGTACTGCTGACCGAATGAAGGGATAACGACCTCGCCTTCACTGCTTGTCTTTACGCCGCTCTTTGATTCAAAAGTATTGATGTCTCCGCTTACAGTTATGCTCTCAGCAGCCGAAGTCGTGTTTTTCATTGAATCGCTGAAGGATATGTGAAGATATTTCTGAAACTTGTTGTACGGGGTAATACCGAGTACAGCCGTAAGTGCCGCACAGATCGCAAAAACAAGAAAAGGAGTTATGAGTACAACCGGAAGCGGAGTAGGCTTTACGTTTTTCTGCTTTTTTTCCGCCATATCAGAGCTCCTTTGTTTTTTCGCCGCGTGCAGAACGTGACATAATTATGATACCTGCTGCAGATGCAAGAACGACACCGGCAGCTGTGAGATAAAGTGCAGTATAATCGATACCTGTGTCATCTACAATAACACCGATGGAAGAAATGTCAACAACGCTGCCCTTGTCATCACGGATGCTGTATTCTATCTTGTCCTTTGAAAAGCTGTCAACGGATACGTTCATTCCAAGTGCGGAACTTGCGTCGATCATGCTGTTGATGATCTCCATCTGCTTTTCCTTGCCGAGATTCTTGAGGATCTGATTTTTTTCAGCCTGAGACATATTTTTGATATATTCGTCTTTTTCTGCATCAGTCATTTTTGAAAAATCAGTCTTTTGTTCAGCGGCAGGTGCTGCATTTTCAGCTGCTCCCTGAGAGGCAGGCTGTTCACCTGTACTGCCTTCTGATTCAGGATTTACATTCTGTTCCTCTGAAGCCGGCTGTTCACCGGAAGGAGCCTGCTCACCGCCGGAAGGTGCCTGTTCTTCCGAAGATGAATCGGGAACTGCTTCTTCTCCGAGATACTGTCTTATTGCTTCGTCTGTTCTTCCTGTATATCCAAGAAGTGCATCGACCATTTTGTCATACTGTTCCGGAGTATATTCCGTTCCTGCAAGATAATTTGCCCCCTGCTGAACATATGTTTCAGGAAAACCGGCGGC
>JAGDDO010000364.1 GCA_017848205.1 Oscillospiraceae bacterium
CCTTTAGAAAGCTCTGTTCTCTGAACAGGGCTTTCTCCCTTTACGGGGAAAACCAGTATTCAGACCCTTTTCCCTTCCGGAGAAGGGTTTTTCTATTAAACGAAAAATATATTTTTGCGTTCACCGTATTTTCGTAAACTATGTGCAATGTGCGAAAAAACAGCCTGCCTGAAATGTTTCTAATTATTTTTTATAAAAAATTATCTTATTTTTGTTGACCTTGCAAAGAAAATAAGGTATTATATATATGTATGTATTTTGCATTATAATAATTTTCTATATAATCCTGGAGGTTGAACTTTTTTGAAAACTTATATTTCCGCTTCTATACTCGGTGCTGATCTTCTGAATCTTGCAGATGAATGTGACAGACTTAAGCAGAACGGAGTGGACATGCTGCATTTCGATGTAATGGACGGACGCTTTGTTGACAACATTTCATTCGGACTCCCTGTACTCGAAAAACTTAACAGCTATACAGACATTTTCAAGGATGTTCATCTTATGATAAGCGATCCTCTGAAATACATAGATGCTTTCGTCAAAGCCGGAAGCGACATGATAACATTTCACGTGGAAAGCGACTCCGATCCGGATGCAGTAATATCTGCTGTTAAGGCAGCAGGAATAAAGTGCGGTATCTCAGTGAAGCCAAAGACTCCGGTCGAAGATATCTATAAATATCTCGACAGAGTGGACATGGTTCTTGTCATGACAGTTGAACCGGGCTTCGGCGGACAGGGTTTTATCCCGGAAACTGCTGAAAAGGTGCGCACTCTCAGAAAGTACATTACAGATAATGGTCTTGATACTGACATTGAGGTCGATGGCGGAATTAACGCAAAGACTATCTCCGTTGTCAGAGATGCCGGGGCTAACGTTATAGTTTCAGGAAGCTATCTTTTCAATGCGGCTTCCATGGCAGACGCAGTCAGATCTTTGAAATGATATAAAGGAGAGATATTAAATGAAAAAAAACAAGGGCATGAAAATATATAAACAGAGAAAGAAAAAGAGAGGAAGCGACAGCCAGATACTTTCGATTCTCGGCACATGTGCTGTAGTGTTCGGTGCTGGTATCTTCGGCTACTATGTTATCGCTGTACCAATGGCAAAGGTTTTCCGTTCAATGAACAGCGAACCTGAAGTAATGGTTTCCGATTCCATAGCTGAAGACAGTCTTCCTGTAATTACTGAAGCTGTGACTACAAGATACAAGAGCAGCCTTGACGGCCTCGAGATCGAAAAAGTCGGTGACGCTGAAGAAAAGCCTGTAACAACAGTTGTCGTTACTGAAAATGATATGATCGTAACTTCTGTTCCTGCTGTAACATCATCAGTTTTATCTGAAACAGTTACTGAAGCACAGCAGCCGGTGGCATCACCTTCTCCTTCAGCTGCTCCTGTTCAGGCAGTAGTTAAGGGCGGTTGTCTCTATCTTTCCGTTTCAGACATCGAAAGCATAGAAGCGCTTACTTCAAAGCTTTCTTCTGTAAAGGACTGCACATCAGTTGCAATTCCGCTCAAGGCAACAGGCGGTTACGTAAACTATGATTCTGAAGTAAGTTCAGCAAGACTTTCAGGTGCAGTATCATCCTACCTTTCACTCAGTGAGATCGTAAGTACAGTAACTGAAAAGGGTCTTGTTCCTGTTGCTGAGATAAGCACGGTAGCAGACAACATCTACCCTGTAACATATAAAAAGGCAGCTTACCAGTTTGAAGACGGATATACAGGTGAGTGGCTCGACAACAAGGCAGAAGCAGGCGGCAAGCCATGGCTCTCACCGTTTTCTCCTGTTTGTCAGGAATATCTCTGCGCACTTGTTGACGAAATAACATCAGCCGGCATCAAGAGCGTTATCTGTACAGATAACTATTTCCCACCGTTCCGTGAAAAGGACTTAGGCTACATCGGTGAGATCGTAAAATCACCTGAACGTTACAAGGGCCTTACAAATCTTGTGAACATGCTTAGCCAGTCTGCATCTGCAAACGGCGGCAAGGTTATGCTCGAAGTTTCAGCTTCCGACATAATCAATTCATCAGCTGAAGTATTCCATCCTGAAGAATTCGGTACAATGTCACTGGTTGTAAACATCAACATGGACGAGTTCGGCGGCGAATCTGTTCACTCAGTTCTTGACAAGATAAACGGAAAGACCGGCAGCATGAAGATCGTTCCATGCGTTTCCGGAGGCGGCGACAGTGCGTCTGTTATAAGCACACTCAAGTCCATGGGCTATGACCTCTACATGATCAGATAATCATGAACGTTGATCTTAATAATGTGAATATAAGTCTGGAATCTGTTTCCGATCTGCTGAACGGCCTCTACGCTCAGATAATCACGTTCAGAGGCTTTGCAAGTGTGTTCGTCATGCTCTTTATCGACCTCTGTGCGCTGTTCATTCTGCTCAAAAGCGGATCGGAAAAGAAACTGTGCCATAAAAAATGGCGTAAGGAGTTCGGATACATTGCCGTCGTTGAGGGCGGCAGAGTAATTCCGGTAGAAACATCCGAAATACTGCTCGGGCGTCACCGTTCGGCAGATATCCAGTTTCCTGATCTTTCTGTTTCCAGATACCATGCCGTGCTGACTTATTCCGACGGTGTTTTCCTTCTTGAGGATCTTAATTCAAAGTCAGGCACCTATCTTAACGGAAAGAAGATCCATTCCGCTGTGATCAACGTCGATGACGAGATCAGACTTGGCGCAGTGGTTTTTCATATAAAGAGAATAAAGGAGACAAACAATGGCGGCCGAAAAGGTAAAGGAAAACGCAAAGCTTAATTACTTTTTCATTAAACTATTCGTTGTACTTACACACATCGTTCTGCTGTTAAACGTTTATTTAAACGGGGTATACGATGACGCTGCTGCGGTCATCATACTCTCGGCTTTCGTAATAGCCTCAGACGTGATCTATTTCATGATACTCGGAACGTTTACGCAGGATACTTATACAGTTGACTACCTTCTGGTACTTATTGCAAACATAAGTCTGATCTTTCAGTCTTGTTTTGGCGGTGTTCAATTTAACCTTAAACATTTTATTACACTGACTGCCGGAATGATTTCATGTCATGCCGGCTATTTGTTTACGCGGAACAGCTTTAAGGCTGAGAAATTCAGACCATACTGCTACGCCGGCATAGGTGTGCTCATGATCGTGATCCTGCTTTTTGCCGGTTCGAGAAGCATGTGGATAAACATCGGCAGCTTTTCAGTTCAGCCGTCTGAATTCATGAAACCGCTTCTTGTCATGATCTGCGCTTCATCGCTGCAGAGCCAGCAGACCAAGAAAAAATACTGGATCATCCGTACTGCTCCGAACAATATCGGCATGGTACTTATCTCGGTCCTCATCATTGCTTTTCAGTGGTGGTGCCGCGACCTCGGAAGTATACCTACATTTGCTGCAGTTACCGGATGTGCTCTTATAAACAGACTCTGCTATCCTAAGGCTGCTTTTTCAAAGAGAAAGATCGGAGCTCTTGCTGCCGGTGCAGTCGCTCTTGCAGTACTTGCCGTAAAGTTTGCTCCGGGATATGTAAAGGACAGACTCTACGTTGACATCTGGGCAGATCAGTACGGAAACGGTTATCAGCAGTGCCGTGCCCTTATTGCAATGGCAGAAGGCGGATGGCTTGGAAAGGGACCGGGCGCGGGACGGCTCAGCAATGTTGCAGCTTACGATACCGACATAGTATTTTCATCCGTTTCAGAAGAATGGGGACTGCTTGCAGCAATACTCTTTGTGATACTCATCGTTCTCATGCTCGCAACATCTCTGATAAATACTCCTAAATGCTATTATCACGGTACAATTGCCGTAGGCGTAACAGCAGTCTTTGTTGTACAGATGTCCCTTAATATTTTCGGATCATGCAACATGATCCCTTTCACAGGCGTTACTCTTCCATTCCTTTCAAACGGCGGTACATCTATTGTTACCAGTGGTTTTCTGATAGGAATGCTCAAGGCTTCACAGTCACCTGTTTTTGTAAGAAACATAGTTGAAGTGGAACCCGGAACTGAAAGAGGTGATCAGTCATGAGAAGCATAAGAAGAAACATGCGCCTGATCACGACTATGCTCACACTGTTTATGGCAGGCATGGCGGCTCTTTCATTCAAGATCTATTCAGAATCCTCATTCTACATGAGCAACTCTGACTCGGTATCTCTCGGAAAAGTCCTTGACAGGAACGGCGATGTCCTTTTTGATCAGAACGCAGATCCTGATACATACGGGTACGACCATTTTACCGACGTTGCCAATTTCATAGGAAATGACAGCGGCCAGATGACCAACACTCTCGTGTCTGAAAACATACAGTACCTCAGTAACTATTCCTTTTCAGCAGGACTTCGAAATGAAAACGGAAACAGCAGCATAGTCACAACTCTTGACCATGACGCCAATCAGAGAGTGTATGATGCATTCGGCGACAAGAACGGCACAGCTATTGCCTATAACTATCTGACCGGCGAGATCCTTGTCTGCGTCAGCAGGCCGGGACTTAATCCCTTCGGTGGATATAACGATCTTGAAGACGGAAGCCTTCTGTGCAAGGCATTTTATAAATTTACTCCGGGATCTACCCAGAAGATACTTACCACTGCAGCAGCATGTGAAACGATGGGAAGCGAACTTCTCGAATCGAAACGCTACAAATGTGAAGGCGCTTTTGTAAACCGTTCGGGCAAGGAGATATTCTGTCATTTCCTTTCCGGACACGGCGAACAGAATATCCGTGAAGCTTTTGCCAACAGCTGCAATCCGTTCTATGCCCAGCTGGTTGAAGACGGCGACTTTGTTATGAACAACGTAATGAAAGTCTTCCGTGATATGGGCTATTCCGTGAACGGATCCAAAGCCATCTCTCTTGAGATCAACGGTATCAGTGCCGAAACTGCATCTACCGTGCTTAGCGACAAGGGCGATTTTTCAACTGAGTGGGGCTTTATCGGTCAGGGTGAGACCATGATAAGTCCGTGTATGCTTATGGTATGGCAGAGCGCGATAGCAACCGGAAAGGGAAGTTCAGTTCTTCCGTATGTCATAAGCAGTACGACTGATGTAGTCGGAAACGTTACTGAAATGAAAAGTGCCGGATCAACAAAACAGCTTTTCTCTCCTGAGACAGCTGCCTATGTCCGTGAACTTATGGTCAGCAACGGGACCCGTTATTCTGATTCCATACCGGGATATTCCCTTGGACTCAAAAGCGGTACTGCCCAGGTGAAAAACGGCGAGGAAGAAAACTCTTTTCTTACAGGCTTCAATACCGATACCGACAAACCGATAGCATTCTGTGTTCTTATAGAAAACAAAGATGAGTGGGGAATTACAACAGATTCGATCGTAAGTGCTCTTCTTGACGCACTGTGATCTTTTACGGGGCTTCATTTTTTCAGAAGAGAAAAAACGAATTTGTTTTGGAAACTTTGCACTTTAATGATTGACTAACAGAACATAATTTTGTATAATAATTAGTATAAACACTTTTGCGAATCAGTAAAAGTATCGCAGAGATTCTGGGAAAAACGAGGTGAACCAATGGAAGATCTGGCTTTCATTCAGAGCTGCTTTGACACATATGACGAAACGTTTACATGGTATATTCCTGATGAAGCAGAAAAAGCTGTGATAATGGAACAGCTTGAAAAGGAAACCTATGATAATCCTCACATGTATATAAACAAATATGAAAAAAAGGATATAATCCCTGCGGCAAAGCACAAGGCCCGAAATGACATTCTTTTCGTTATGCCGGACGGGGTATGTGCCATCGCGCATCTTCTTTATGGTAAAAAAGCAGATGAGAAGGAAGATATTCACTTTATATTTTTCAGCAGCAGTTCTTCTGCGATGAAGTACATACTCAAGCAGTACAGAACAGAATGCTATGGAGAAAAGGAATTCGTTCTCTCACAGCGTGACAAGTCAGAAATAATCCTCTTCCTGCTTCAGTTTGTTTTGTTCCTGGCGATTCCTAAGATCAGAAATATTGTAGCTGTCGTGCTCGGAATAATCCTTTACATACTGATCCTTGTTGACTGGAAGGAAAGCGGGTTCAACCTGTTCCGCGACCGCAAGCTTGACCACATCAAGGTCATCCCACTGCTCAGATATCAGATAGCATATATTTCGATAATTACAGTCATGCTTATCATCGGCATTCCTCTTGCTGTAATTGTCGGTCTTAAAATATAATACGGGGGAATGCAAATTGACCGATAACAATATTCAGCAGCTGATTGATTCAGGAAGCAGTGTTGTAAAACTTCCTGCCGGTGAATTCAGAGGACCGTTCTATGCAGACCGTCCCTGCACAATTGAAGGCAACGGCACCACACTGTGGAACTCTGACAATAACGTTTTTGTAATTGATTCACCAGACGTAAAACTGAAGGATCTTCGTATAGAAATGATAGATCCTGCAGAAGACAGATTTTCAGTCTGTTCACACTATCCGTTTGAAGCGGAAAATGTTGAAATAATAGGACTTACCGCAGGGGCGGGAGACGAAGATACTGTACCTGATGTCCAGAAACAGATAAAGCTCGGTTCGTTCCGCGCAGAAACAGAGAACACTTTCGTGTTTGAGATCTATTCTCCGGGTGATGCGACAGTTGAAACCGATATGAAAGACATATCAGTATTTCCTGTTTCACTTGTAAAGGGGATCAACAGAATAACAATTAAAACAGCGGCACTGCCGTCCGGAACATTTATTTACGGAGATCTCCTGATAAAGTCATTCTTCACAAGAAGATTTTATATTCAGGGAATGGCTTCTGACGGTACGGAAAATGCCGTTGACAAACTGATATTTCAGATCGATCAGAACGATGTGGATCTTCTTAAAGATGCACCGCAGAAAAATGCAGAGTTAATAAAAAATGTAAAGAGACCTTCTCCGCCGCCTCAGGCACCGCAGGAGAAAGCACCTTCTGCCGGCGTGCAGAGAGAAGTTTCCCGTAATAATACTCCTCAGCCGAAAACCGGAATACATTCAC
>JAGDDO010000365.1 GCA_017848205.1 Oscillospiraceae bacterium
ATGCTGATTTTGTTGTAACTTCAATATTACTTCAATGTCAACTTCAATTTACTTCAATAACTACTTCAATGTCACTTCAATGTCAACTTCAATTTACTTCAATAACTACTTCAATGTCACTTCAATAAAACTTCAATAACTTCAAAGTCAGGATCGGTGCACCGAATGTGCGCTACTAAATAGTGCCGGCGCGTCAGAGACACGCCGGCACCTTTATGTCCGTTAAACAGTTTGACTCCGAAAGATATGTCCGGATATCTGTCAGAATTTATTATTCTTCAGCTACATTATAATTATATTTTTCGAGTTGTGCTGCTTTGCATACATCATACTTTGCTTTGATCTCTGCTGTATCCATTTCAAATGAATCGGAGTCAAATTCATATTCATATTTTTCAAGCATAAAGACCTCACAGTGATTTCCGTCTGTTTTTTCGTAAAAAACAATCTGTCCTCCGTCAGTGATCCAGATCGTATATTGCTGCAGTTTCTCACCACCGTTACCGTATCGGCCGTTCCAGTGATACTCCGTAATACCATCCTCGATTTTCTGAACAAAGATACCGTCCTCATCGATATTAACTCTGTTCGATGAAATGACTATCGGACCTGAAAGAACATCTTCAATATTTCTGCAAAGGTATATATAGTGATAATACGGGAACGGATACTCCATGTTGTTCCAGGGATAAGAATAGGCTCCTTCATATTCTATTTCTCCGGTTTCATTATTGACAACACTGTACGCTGTACTGTTCTCCCCGTTCATTATTATCTCAAAAGTATCGTTCAGAGGTTCACCGTCTGCCTTTGCAGTATCCTCTTCCCCGGTCATATACATTAATTCATCATCTGCACTGAAAGCTATAGTTCCGTTAGCGTGGTAACTATAACTTATTTCATTACCTTCTTCCTCAAAGCTTTGTTCCCAGCTGAATTCACCTTTAAGATTACTGAAATTGTACATACCGTTATGAATTTTTTCGGCAAGCTCTGATTCAGGTGTGAACACAAGATTCTTAGCAAGAATGTCATTAAGTTTTTCTATCTCAGCTTCATCTTCAAGTTTAAAATGTTCCGGACCACTTAGCTTATAGAAATCATATGACATATATCCGTTTTCAGATAACTCACAGCTCTTATGCTTCGCATCATAATACAGATCATATTTCTGAACATATGTCATTTGTTCCTCGTCAGTTGTTGTTCCGCTCTCATATTCATCGGCAGAACATTGTTTCCATGATTTTAATGAAGTGATTTCTGTAATTAATTCTTCCGGATCAGTGACATTATAATAACGAGTAATAAAACTATAAGGCGGTCCGTAAATTGAATAACCTATCTTTCCCTTGCAGCCGTAACAATTCATAAAACCATCTTTTTCAAGAAACTCAGTCATCTCTGAACAGATCCTGTTTAACATTTCAGGAACATCAGCATCAGATAATTCTGTTGATTCAGCAGTTTTCTCTGTAACTGTTTCAGTTACTTCCGGCTGATCCTCATCTTTCGCTTCAGTAACAGCCTCCGTAGTTTCCGGTTCTTCAGTTACCGCAGCATCTCCGCCCGGTAAAAAACGGCCTTCACCTGAACCTGATAAAAGATGGTTTACTGCTATACCCGCGCCGAATACAATGGCAATCGCAGCCACCATCGCTGCAATATTCCCTGCTCTGAACTTTGACGGAGCTTTCACGATCTTAATATTCTTCTCACCTGAAGGCATTTCACCGGATTCTGTACTCAGACATTTCTCCATACGTTCACGGAACTCATCACTGCAGCGTATGTTGACAAGAAAATTATCATAATCATTAGGTCTCATAAGCATACCCCTCCTTTTCAAGTTCGGTCTTCAGTTTCCTTCGTCCGCGCTGCAGCAGCGAACTCACCGTATTCTCGCTTTTTCCGAGAATATCTGCTATTTCTCTTATGTTGTATTCTTCAAAATAATAAAGGAAGATCACCGATGCGTATTTTTCCGGAAGCCGTTCGATCTGCTCACGTATTTCATTGTCCCTTTCAGTAAATTCACACTTCAGAGTATTTTCCAGCGTCTCATCGATCACAGATGTCCTGCTGAAGCGGAAACTTTTTCTGTAATTTTTACACCTGTTTATCGTCACTCGTAAAAGCCACGCTTTCATATGCTCATCATTTTCAAATTCCTGCGGCGCAGCATGAAACTTCAGAAAAACTTCCTGCGTGATATCTTCCGCCTCATGATAGTTTCCGGTAACGGCATATGCCGCTCTGAGCACCGTGTCGCCGTATTTTCTGAAGGCATACAAAGCATCGTTTTTATCACTCATTCTTTCCTCTCCTTTCACGATAAAGTGCACTTTATGCTGTTTTCAGGAACGCTGGTAAATCTCAGCTCAGCGTCCCTTCTCATCATGACGTTCACTATATATACAACTGAAAGACAACTTTCCGTGCATTTTTTTGCTCAATATATTTTCGCACGGATGATCAGTTTTGTCAATAAAAATTATGCCGGCGCGCGTCAGAGATATGCCGCACATTTTCTTAGTGAATATTGAAGTGATTCACACATTTCATCAACGAATATAAGAGTGTTTTCCAAAATATCAGCAAATAATTGCCTTGATTTAAGGGTTGATGTATGCTAAAATAATATGGTTGGTAAAACGCACTCTCTGTACGAAAGGATTATTTATGAACAGCGAAAAAAATCTGCGTAACTTCAATTACGTGGTAAGGGATGAGGAGGATACCAATGACCCCGGGGATGTTTCGCCGGATGTGAAAAGCGAAGGCGGAACAGAAGAAGAAAATATTCCTGAATGCGATTCCGCAAATAATCCGGAAAATACTCATGAAGACGGTTCCATCGATGACGGCGAAATGCTGTCTGACGGTGAAGATGATATCCTTCCGGATGAAGATGACGAAATATCCGAAGATGATGATATAATCAACGAAGAAGATACCATCGAGGATGATGAGATTCAGACCGACATCGATATACTCAAAACGCATTTTGAAACTCTGAAGTTCATTTACAATGAAGGTCTTATTTATGATGATGGATACATGACTGCAGGCATTTTCGGCAAAATAATAAATGCTCTCTGCCGCGAGGCAGGTATAACATTTACCGCAAAAACAGAATACGTTAAAAAGATGGACGACCTTTTAAAAAACAAGTGGATCACGGATGATGAATTTAAACTTCTTGATGAACTGAAAAAAATAAGAAACCGTTTCATTCACAATTATGATACCATTGGAGGTGGTACTAAAAAGCAAAAGAACGATCTTACTTCTTATGCTGAAAATTTTCAGGGAGTTATCGATACCTGTGAAGAAGGCATCAAATGGTTCACACAAAAGATCGTCGATATTTCCAACGGTGTCAAAGTCGAAAACACCTACGAGGAACGCAAAGAAAAAGATAAAAAATCTAAGACTGAATCATACGGAAAGAACAAATACAAAGACAAATATGATGATGATATTATCGACGATGAAGTACAAAACGATATTATCATGCTTCATTCTGTACTTAAAAAGATAGAACGGCTCTATCATTCCGGACAGACATACGAAGCCGGCTGTACCATAGGCATTATCGTTTCAACGATCGTAAACGCTCTCATGCAGGAAGCCGGACTTCATTCAGGCAAAACGGTCAAGGAAAAAATCGATACTCTTTACCGCAATCACTGGCTGACAGACAAGGAAAACAGATATCTCCATGCACTCCGTGATATCAGAAACTGTTTCCTTTATTACGATAATACCAAGCCAGATAGTCGCAGCACGAAGAAATACAATGAATACGTTAAAAATTTCCAGCGCTGTATTGACTTCTGCTATAATGATATAAGATGGTTTGAAAAGAAGATCGCAAGCGTACAGCAGGGTATAAAAGTCCGCAACTCATACGATCAGAATTCAGACAACGGCAGAAACAGAAACGGTTACCGAAAAAAATCAAACCAGAACAACCGGTATTCACGTCAGAATCGCAGCGGATACAGCAGCAATAATAACGGAAACTACGGCCAGCAAAACTCCGTATTCTGGTACGAAACCAGGAGAACCACTACAACTGCCACCACAACTAACAGCCAGCCGTCGGTACAAAAAAGGCGTTCTTCCGTTTCATCACTTATATTTTTCCCGCATCTGCTCATACCAGCTTTCATAACCTCAGCAATATCAAGTCTTGCCGCATGGGCTCTGACTGATCCGACAGCTCAGAAACTCGCAGAATCAGCACCGAAGTTCAGTACCAATGATATCAGAATAAACATAATATTCGCTGTAATAGGAACACTGTGCATGCTGTTCGGATATGAGCTCAACGGACCGATAATTATCGCCGCACAGGCCGGAGCAATCGCCTACAAGGCAACTGGTTCTCCTCTCTGCTGTATTCTTGTAAGCATACTTATCTCCATGATTTGCATGCATTTACCTCAGAAACTGCGGCATATCGGATACTGGGTCACATTCGTTCTGTGGGTCATGGTATTCTCATTCGGACTGGCACCTTCATATATCAGACATTTCCTTCTGAACGGTCAGCCTGATGACAGATACTTCATGATGACAAGAATAGTAACTCCGCTTATCATCTATAATGCAGCACTTCTCATCGGACGCTACTTCATACACAATCTGCGCATCGTACATTTTGAAGACTATATGGAATATGAAAGTCTTCCGCTAGGCAGCGTTCTGGTATTCGGTCTCGCAGCCGTAATCGGATTCCTTTTCCGTGAGACATGGGTAAAGGGGCTGATATTCGTATCACGTGACTTTATGGCATCAAAAGACATTTTCTGGGCAGTACACATTCTCATAATAGCTCTTGTACTGCATCTGATATTTGAAGGTCTGCACAAAATGAACCATTAAACCTGAATCATCAGCTTTGAACTTAAAAATACATAATCGGTGCACCGAAGGTGCACTACTGATAATGCCGGCGCGTCAGAGACACGCCGGCACCTTTTTTATCATTCTATTGTCCGCAGAAAATCCTTCAGAAGAAATGCGCAGAAATACGGGAATGAATAAACATTGTCTTCAATGCCGATATTTCCGGACTTGTCTATTTACAATATCTATGTTATTATAGTGATAAGGAAAAATAAATGGAGGAATAGTATGAGTAATATCATCAGCATAGATGAAGAATACAAGCAATGGATAAAAAAAATCACCAGCAAATACCGTAGCTGTCAGATAAAAGCTGCCGTTAAGGTCAATGTCGAGTTGCTCACTTTTTACTGGAATCTCGGAAAAGATATTGTAGAAATGCAGAAACAAAAAGGCAAAGGAACAAATACTCTTGAGCAAATCAGTAAAGATCTTAGAAGACAATTACCAGACGCTAAAGGTTTTTCAAAAACAAACCTGTTTTACATCACTGTTTTTTCTACCTTATATTTATCTTTAGAAAACAATAATAATTCTGTTCCCCAACTTGGGGAACAAGTAAATACGGAGCTTGACAGCACGCTAACATTGCAGGAACTGTTCTCTATTCCTTGGGGTCATCACAAGTTAATCATAGACAAATGTGGAAAGTCGTTTGAAAAGGCCTGTTTTTATGTAAAAGAAACTCTCATCAATAACTGGTCAAGAGCTATGTTGCTTAACTTCATAGACAGCGATCTTTATTCACGTAAAGGAAAAGCTATCAGTAATTTCAATAAGACGCTTCCTCCGGTGACAGGCGAACTTGCACAGGAAATGACCAGGGATCCATATTGTTTTGATTTTCTGACTCTCAGTACTCCTTACTGTGAAAAAGAGTTGAAAGACGCTCTTATGGATAATATCACGCATTTCATGCTGGAACTTGGGAAAAGTTTCGCCTTTGTCGGCAGAGAATACCACCTCGTTGTAGGAAAAACTGATCAGTTTATTGACATGCTTTTCTATAATATTACTCTTCACTGTTATGTAGTTGTTGAAGTCAAAATAAGAGAATTTCAACCTGCTGATATAGGTCAGCTATCTACTTATGTTTCCGCTGTTGACGGCTTGCTGTGTACTGAAAATGATAACCGAACAGTCGGTCTTCTTATATGCAAGACGAAAGACAATGTGCTTGCAAAATACGCAGTAAACGGTATTAATCTTCCGCTCGGTATCTCAGAATATGAATTGTCCAATCTGCTCCCTGACAACTTCAAAAATTCTCTTCCTACAATAGAAGAAATAGAAAACGGTTTGAAATAATTCAAATCGGTGCACCGAAGGTGCACTACTGATAATGCCGGCGCGTCAGAGACACGCCGGCACCTTTTTTATCATTCTATTGTACGAAGAAATTCTTTCAGCAGAAACGAGCAAAAATACGGGAATGAATAAACATTGTCCTCAAAACCGATATTTCCGTTAAAAAGTTTGACTCCGAAAGATATGTCCGGGTATCTGTCAGAACTGATAAGTGTTTTCAGTGATTTGGTCTTCCCGTTTTCTGCCTTGACTTCAACCGGAACAAGATGATCCTTTGTCCTCATGAAAAAGTCCTGTTCAAGCTGCGAATCATCACGGCGGTAATAATACAGTTCACATCCGCTCTTGACAAAAGCTTCACCGACAATATTTTCATACAGTGCACCTTTGTATACTCCAAGGTTTTTATTTGCACGCAGATCATCCTGGGCTTCATCATCGAGCATTGCCACAAGAAGACCACTGTCAGCAAAATACAGTTTGAATTTGTCTTCGTCATAGTTGCCTCTCAGCGGCAGCTCCGGAAACGACATACAGTAGCAGACATTCACGATCCCCGCATCATTCAGCCATTCAATGCATCCGCGGTAATCACGGAAACGTGCACCTGTGGCAACTTTTGAGATCTGAAACTTCTTGTTTTCCTTTGCAAGCTGCGGAGCGATACGGTTGTAAACATTGAGAATACGTGTCTGATCAAGTCCGTCGGCATATTTGCGGATATCTTCCTTGTAATCTTCAAGAAGCTGTCTCTGGGTTTCAAGTGAACCTTCAAAAGTTCCGGTTTCAATGTATTTTGAAACAACTGCCGGCATTCCCCCAAGAACGCAGTAATCCAGAAACATCGATCTGAAAAGATCCATTTCAAGTTCACTGAACGGTTTAAGTGCCTTCATGTGATCAAGCATATCTTCTCGCAGAGAACTCTCATATCCTTTAGCGGTCAGAAATTCGTCAAAATCCATCGACCGCATAATATGATCCGTTTTGTATCCGACACTGTTGCTTTCAATTTTATGATAGTTTATTCCGAGCATTGAACCGCTGCATATAACATCAAACCGGCCGTCCTGCTTAAAAAATTTCAGACTGGTCGCTATATCAGGAAACTTCTGTATCTCATCAAAGAAGATAAGCGTTTTTCCTGCAATGAATTTTTTCGAAGGATCAAGAAGTGAAATGTATTTGACTATACTTTCGGCACTGTATCCGTCTGCAATGATCTTCTCGTATTTTGGTTCAACAACAAAATTGATCTCTATGACGCTCTCATAATTCTCTTTTGCAAAATGACGTACAGTTTCCGTTTTACCGACCTGACGCGGACCTTTTATGATAAGCGGCTTTCTGTCCTCATCTGCTTTCCATTCGCTTAAAAACTTATCTGTTTTACGTGATAAATACATTTCCTGCACCTCCGGTTTCTATATAACAATGATACTATAAAACCAGAATAAAATCAAGAGCCTGTACATCACGTATTTACGAAGTTAAAGTATCTGTACGCACATTTTCTTAGTGAATCCCGGAACGGTTTGCACATTTTATTAGCGAATTTCAGAGCTAATCACACATTTTCTTAGCGAATCCCAGAACGGTTTGCACATTTTCCGGTTAAAGCTCACTTTGCCCATTCACGAATTCTCTGAGCATAGTCACCGCCAAAGAAACAATCATATGCTTCAGTACTGATCTTGTCCAAAGGAATAAGTGCAAGTGCGTCGATCACTTTCTTTGTTTCCGGATCATACATTTCAAAAACGAATGCAGCATTATCAAGATTTTCAATCTCATCATTGCTTAAAAGAACACTGTTTTCAAGGCCGCCATAAATTTCTGCATCTACTTCCGGTACATAATAAAAATTTACCCACTGGCAATCCATACATACACATTTATCCGGATCAACAGCGTCATCATTTAACGGTTTTGTTAAATCCATTATATAGTCTTCCTTATGTTCATAATATGATGTAATATATTTTTTCCAGTCAGGCAGCATCTTATCCGGATAGAGAATTATTTTATCATTCTGACCATCATAGTAAAAACTTGAATACTTATCGTTTTCTCTATCACTTATAGATATACGTGTAAGTCCGGAATTCTCATCATACTGACCCCTGAATACAAGCTTATTATCCAGATTAACATCATAATAAATTTCCGGCTCCTTTGAGATAAGATCAATAACGCGTCCGTATATTTCGTTCAGTTCATTATTATGATCGAGTATTTCGTTTTCAGAATGGAATCTCGATTTTTCGTGGACTACCTGTTCCGAACGTCCATTAATATCAACGATCTGTATCTCGTTATACCACTCGTCTCTGTTTTCTTCGGTTAAATATTCATCTTTTATTATACCGGACAAATCTCTGTATCTTCCAATCACAGTTAAATCATACAGCCAGTCTGGAATCATCTGTTCATCCGGATTTTCATCATCAGGTATCCAGTTACCTGAACCCATTTTAAAGTTCTCCTTTACCCAGTAATGATAAATATCGTTTGCTCCCTTCGACATTATCTCAGAAACGTAATCTTCTCCGTAATAAAACAGTTCTGAATCATCTTTAATGATTTTTTCTTCAATCAGATCATAAATCAGGGTATTCTCTGTGATATTTTTGAAATCGCCCTCACCTTCACCGTCAGAGTTTAAAAAGGCAATAGATAAATCAATTTCCAGATATCCGTTTTCACCAAACGGATTATTATAATTTTCTCCTCCAAAGATTTCACTATTATAATG
>JAGDDO010000366.1 GCA_017848205.1 Oscillospiraceae bacterium
GTAACGGGCAGGATTATCTTTATAAAAAAGGGGTGAGCAGGATGCAGAATAACGATCACAGGGAAGCGATAGAAATATATTCACAGATGATATACCGGCTTGCGTTTTCAGGGACTGGAAATGTACATGATGCCGAAGATATCACCCAGAATGTTTTCTACAAGCTTTTGAAATACAGAAAACAGTTTAACAGTGAAGAACATCGTAAAGCCTGGCTTCTGAGAGTGGCGGTAAACGAAATAAAGCTGTTCAAACGTTCCGGGTGGTTCAGAAAACGTGATAACAATGAACTTACCGAGATTACCGACGATACTGATCCTGCGATCCTTGCGGAAAACAGAATGGTTCACGATGCGGTCATGAATCTTAAGCAGGAACAGAGAATGGTTATCATGCTGCATTATTACTATGGCTATTCGGTCAGTGAGATCTCTGCGATGACAGGTGTAAAGGAAGAAACTGTACGTACAAGGATAAAACGTGCGAGGACGAAACTGAAAAATATACTGAAGGAGGAATTTGACGATGAGTAACCGTGAATTTACCGACAGAATAAAAGCTGCTTTTCCGGGCGGCGAGCCTTCAGATGAATTTGTTTCAAAACTCGAAAAGGCGGTTAAACCACGCAGAAAAATAAGATCATTTGTTCCTGCAACGGCGATAGTTATAGCAGTACTGTTGTTTGCTAATTTAGGTGTATATGCAGCTTCAGAAATCACCTTTAAGGATATAGTTACAGACCGTGTTCATGTCGCCAACAGTGAACTTGCTGAATCTCTGATCGGTTCGGTAAGAAACTTCAGCTTTAAAGTGTCCGATGATGATTACGCAGTCAGGATCCTTGGTGTTACAGGCAGCGATAAAAATATTATCGGAAAAGCAGAGATATACAGAACTGACGGCGAACCAGTAATAGATCATTTTGTTAAAACTTCAGAAGATGAAAAGCTGTATTCCAATCTTAGTATTAAAGATAATGCGTTGTTTTCCTCTTCGTCATCGCACATGGCAGGATTTGAAATCAATGAGGATGGAAATATAATTGTGGACTGGGATCTCAGTACAGACCACAATCTGAACGGCAAAATTATCACAATGAGAGGAACTAATTTATATTTTGCCTCTGATGTGATGAAATTTGAAGAAGAGAATCATATGTCCGCTTCTGATTATGATGGTGTTATCCGTTTTGTGAACGAAGGAGAAAAAACAGTAAATGATGTATCAGCGAATGATCTTGCTGCTCTTACTTTAGAATGGTCATTCAGTTTTAAGTACGGTCAGTCGGCTTTTTCTATGAGCAGAAAGAGATGTACCAGATTTGATGAAGATTTCCGATTTATTAAAGAGGTAAATGTCTGGAGACAGGATGATAACAGTAGTGAAGATCTTGAAAAATTCAATACCGAGATCACTTGTGTACCGAAATCGATGAAGTTTTCCAATACCGGCGGAACGATAAAATTTACATACACTGATGATTTTGATTACGAAGGCTACATTTCAGGAAAATACGATTCGCCGAATGTACATGCCACCAGGCATGAAATTCTGCTTTCACCGGAAAACGAGATGTATCTTTTAAAGTCAGATGGTACACGAATCAATATGATGATGGGACATGGACACGCAACTGGAGATTCCGGAGGTGCGATGAAAATGACAGCGGACTTTTTCTATTATGATCCTGAAATTAAAGAAGGTTCAAACAGGATTTATACTGACATTTCAGACGTGGTTTCGGTACATATCAACGGAACAACTTATAACCTCAGATAAAATGTTGTTGGCATCCTCAGGGATGCCAACAGCTATTATATGCTGCCGCTGGCAGCTGACAATTATTATGTTTCATTGATTCTGTTGACTAATTATAGTAAGAACCCCGTTTATTTTCTGCAGGTCACTGATCGTTTTTATATAGTAATTGTGACAGGTGGCATATTTCGTCGCTTTATCGACAC
>JAGDDO010000367.1 GCA_017848205.1 Oscillospiraceae bacterium
GTAGTCGTTGTAGTAGAGCTTGCATCCCTTAGGTGCATACTCTCTTGCATATTCGAATGCATAGTCGATGAATGAGTTGTCGCCGAATACTGCTACCCAGTCAGAAGCACCGTACTGGTTGCTTTCAGAAGGATGGCCAGGCTTACGAGGTGTACCGTCTTCAAGCCATGCTTCGTTTACAACGTCACATGCATATATGTTGAGTGTAGGATATTCCTTTGCAAGTGCAGCGAAAACGTTCTTGATGTAGTTCTCCATACGCTTGAGCATCTTTTCCTTTGAAACGTACTCGCCCTTTGCATCGTAATTCTCCTTGAAGAACCATTCAGGAGTCTGGCTGTGCCATACGAGTGTGTGCGCTCTTAACGGAATGTTGTTCTTTACGCAGTAGTCAAGAACCGGCTTTGCTGATGCGAGGGAAACCTGCGGGTTTTCATCGTCGCCGTTCTCTTCCATATAAGCTAAAGTAGCCTTGTTGTTAAGCACATAGTCAGGCTTGAGTTCGTTGCCGACTGTGATGCTTCCGCTGAAGTGCTTGTCAACAAGTTTCATGAAAGGCTTTGAAGCAAGATCACTTGGTGTGAGAGCTGTACCGATTTTGAAGTAGTCAGCGTAGTAAGCTCTGAGTGAAGTAAGATCTTCAATTGCAACATCAGGAACATTTGAAATTACAAAATCGTCAACTGCGATAGTGCAGTTAGCATCTGCTGCTTCGAAGTAGAGGTACTTGTTTGTTGAACCTGCAGGGAAGCTGAACTTTGTTGAGTATTCGAGCCAGTCGCCGTCCTTGCAGTCCTGTCCGAGAACGTTGTCATAGTGTGTAGTACCTTCAGCATCATCATACTGCATGCTGAGTGTGAGCTTGCTGTAGTAAGGAGTTTTTGCGTAAGCAGAAACAAGGTACTGTGCGCCTGATTCAATAATATCATCGAGCGCTACCTGCGGACCGTTCCATGATTCTTTTCTTGTGCTGATAAGAAGTGAGTTCTTTCCGCCGTGAGCGTCATCAGTTACTACTTCAACAGTTTCGTCCTCGCCTCTTCTTGAGAAACCGTCTTCCTTGCCGTCCTCAAAATCTGCTGTGAAGATAACATCGTCTTCAGCGCTTACCTTTTCAGGCTGTACAGGGAAAGCTGCAACTACACCTGCGAGCATTGCAAGACTTGCAACACCAGCCATGATTCTTTTTGAATTGTTCATTAAAAAAGCCTCCTGATTTTATTGACTATATTAAATTTGAAAAATGTGAACTTAATTACCCTACTGATTATTATATCAAATTACTATAAAACATGCAATAATCAATTCGTTTTTCTACCAAACTTCCAACAACTTATACTCATTCCGTGAGGATGATTTGATAAATATCACAATCATTATTGTTATTCACACATAATCTATATTACCATAAAAACATAACAATCCAAAGTCAATTCTTGCGGTCCTGTCAGTCAATCTATGCTAAAGAAACACTGATCAAACCGGAAATCCGGCTTTGCCCCCCCACGGTCATTTATGAATAAATCAGCGTTTCCCTAAAAATGCAGGCAACCGCTCTCAGTCTGAGGAACGGCTGCCATGCGAAATTACATATAAATTACCGATCAGTGCAGGGATCCGGAGCGAAGCCTCGTCCCCCTGTAATTACCAGCTGTTTACGAGAATGAGCCGAGAAGTGCCTGCTGTGTGTGATAAGTGATATTCACACCCGCATTTTTATCAAGAACAAGTTTGTCTTTCGGTATGGCAGCTGCCAGATGCCACTCACAGTTACTGTCTTCTGCAGTTTCCTCAGCATTTACAAATCTTCCCACAAGCACTTCAAGTGTACCGTCATTATTTACTGAAAGGTTAAGAATGCTGTACTTTATATTTGTTTTTTCAGCCGGCTGATTTATCACGAGCAGTGCATTGTCATCAAAGAAATCTTCTGTTATGAACTCATCTTTCAGATGACTGTATCTGCCATTCAGTGATTCATTGATCATTTCAAACCAGCTGTCAGTAAAGACAAGCTCCTTTAAACTGTCTTCAAAAACAAATTCAGTCTCTGAATTCGATACAAGTGCTGTTGTGTTCAGATCACTGTAAAGTGAATATACTCTGTCGCTGTTTCTGATCTCAGCTCTGAACGACTCAACCGCTGCCGGATCAAGTACTGTTTTCGGAACTGCCGCTGCGAGGAACCAGTTTTCTTGATGCGCAGGCGATAAAATATCAAATCCTGTTACCTCATAACGTTCAACTGTGAGTCTAAGATTCTTCTTATAATCGATGTCCAGATTAGAAATACGGTATGCCGGTCCGAGATGTCCCTCAAATGCTGTAAAGTA
>JAGDDO010000368.1 GCA_017848205.1 Oscillospiraceae bacterium
AGTAAGTCTTTTCTCCGTCAGCAAGTACGTCGAAAAATATGTTGTGGCTCCGGAAACAGAGCGACCGGCTGTCAGTATGCGGTGAGTCGAACCGGTAGAAAACTGAACCTACCTTGTTTTCATTATAATTTATTTCACCATTCATTGTTACAGGTGAACCGTCGGCGTAATGCCAGGCGTCTGCTATATTATAAGCAGTGTTCTGCTTCCATTCATCATGCTTTACCGCAAAAAGCAGCAGTATGATCATAAGCATAGCTGCTCCCGAAAACAGAACTGCGTATTTCTGATATCGCAGCACTCTTTATCCCTCCAATAATCGTTATATCTTTATAACCGGACCGGTCAGTAAATATCGCCCCCCTGATATGTACGACTGTGTACATACTGCGGTAAAGTTAATGACCGGTAAAAATGTTGCTTACTATAATAATATCATAAATCGCTCTTTTAATCAACTGAAAAAACTATGGAAACACTGCAAAACGTTTTTACTGTAAGAATTTTCATTGAAAAAGATGCTTTTAAATGATATAATCATAATGTTTAAATTCTTATACATGAACGTGAAAAAGCGACGGAGGGAATTTTAATGGGAAAGATCTACTGCCTTATTGGAAAGAGCGGTTCCGGAAAAGACACGGCTTTCAATGAACTTATGAACAAAAACATACCTGATCTGGAGCGCGTGGTCACTTATACCACCAGACCTATACGAACAGGCGAGACCGACGGTGTGGAATATCATTTCGTTGATGAGGCAAGACTTCATGAACTGGAAAGTGCGGGGGAGGTCATCGAGAGGCGTACTTACCATACGGTTCACGGCGACTGGAACTATTTTACCTGTACTATTGACATATCAGGAAAGAAAGATCACATAATCATCTGTACGCCGGATGTTATCGACAAACTCTACGAAAAATACGACAGAAGTGACATAGTGGTGTTTTACCTGGAAATGGATAACGGTGAACGCCTGAAAAGATGCATCGACCGTGAATCACGCCAGAAAGCGCCTGATTACAGCGAAGTATGCAGAAGATTCCTTGCCGATGAGGCGGATTTCTACAAGGGACGCTCGGAGAAATATGGAAATCTTCATCGTATAGATGCCTCACAGAATGTCGGAGAAGTCGTAAAATGTATTGAAAATCTGATTGACAAGTACCGCGTATAAGTGGTAAAATAAATAGTGTGTGTTAGTGAACACATAAAGTTTCACTGCATCGGTTACATCGCACCGCAGAAGATGTTTCCGAACACAAAGACTATTTTCAGGCTGCGGAGAAACGGAGTAAATTAATGGGACTTACATTAACTGAAAAGATCCTCAAAAATCATATCGTTGACGGTGAAATGATCAAGGGCAGCGAGATCGGTATCCGTATTGATCAGACACTTACACAGGACGCTACAGGAACAATGGCTTACCTCGAATTCGAAGCTATCGGTGTTCCTCGTGTAAAGACAGAACGTTCTGTTGCATATATCGACCACAATACTCTCCAGAACGGCTTTGAAAATGCTGATGACCACAGATTTATCGGAAGCGTAGCTAAGAAGCACGGCATCTATTTCTCAAGACCAGGTAACGGTATCTGCCATCAGGTACACCTCGAAAGATTCGGTATCCCAGGCAAGACTCTTATCGGTTCAGACAGCCACACACCAACAGGCGGCGGTATCGGTATGATCGCCATCGGTGCAGGCGGACTTGATGTTGCTGTTGCTATGGGCGGCGGCGCATACTACATCACATGCCCTAAGGTAGTTAAGGTTGAACTCACAGGCAAACTCAGCCCATGGGTTGCTGCCAAGGACGTTATCCTTGAAGTTCTCCGTATCATGTCTGTTAAGGGCGGCGTAGGCAAGGTCATCGAATACTGCGGCGAAGGTGTAAAGACACTTTCAGTTCCGGAAAGAGCTACAATCACAAACATGGGTGCTGAACTCGGCGCCACAACATCAATTTTCCCTTCAGATGAAGTTACAAAGCAGTTCCTCAGAGCACAGGGCCGTGAAGAAGTATGGACTCCTCTTGCTGCTGATGAAGATGCTGTTTATGATGAAGAAATAAAGATCAACCTCTCAGAACTCGTACCGCTTGCAGCATGTCCTCACATGCCTGACAACGTTAAGAGCGTTAAGGAGATCGGCAACATCAAGATCGATCAGGTTTGTATCGGTTCATGCACAAACTCATCACTCCTCGACATGATGAAGGTTGCTCACATACTCAAGGGCAAGACAGTTCACCCTGACGTTTCACTTTCAATCGCTCCTGGTTCAAAGCAGGTGCTCAACATGCTCGCACAGAACGGTCTTCTTTCAATCATGATCGACGCAGGTGCAAGAATTCTCGAAAGTGCATGCGGTCCGTGTATCGGTATGGGTCAGTCACCTAACTCAAAGGGTATCTCACTCAGAACATTCAACAGAAACTTCCTCGGACGTTCAGGAACAAAGGACGGACAGATCTACCTCGTATCTCCTGAAATGGCTGCGATCTCAGCAATCACAGGTGTTCTCACAGATCCAAGAGACATCGGCGAAATGCCTGATTTCCAGCTTCCTGAAAAGTTCGTTATCAACGACAACATGATCGTTCCTCCTGCAGATGAAAAGGATATGGACAGCGTTGAGATCCTCCGCGGACCAAACATCAAGCCTTATCCGGAAACAGCTCCGCTCGTTAAGGATATTCAGTGCAAGGTATCACTCAAGGTTGAGGACAACATCACTACAGACCACATCATGCCTGCAGGTGCAAAGATCCTTCCTCTCCGTTCAAATATTCCGGCTATTTCACAGCACTGCTTCACAGTATGCGATGAAAAGTTCCCTGAAAGAGCAAAGAGCCTCGGTCAGTCTATCATCGTTGGCGGTGCAAACTACGGTCAGGGTTCATCAAGAGAACACGCAGCTCTTGCTCCTCTCTACCTCGGAATCAAGGCAGTTCTCGTTAAGAGCTTTGCAAGAATCCACCGTGCTAACCTCATCAATGCCGGTATTCTTCCGCTCACATTCGTAAACGAAGCAGACTACGACAAGATAAATGAAGGCGACGATATCGAGATCATGAACGTTCGTGCAGACATCGAAGCTGACAAGACAGAACTCACAGTAGTAAACAAGACAACAGGTGCAAACATTCCTGTTCTCTGTGAACTCACAGGACGTACAAAGGACATCATCCTTGCCGGCGGTCTTCTCGACTACACAAGAGAGAACTTAAAGTAATTTAAGGTTTACGGGGATTTTTATGAATAGTATTTTTGACGTTATACACGATATAATCGGCGATTTTAAAGACAGGCAGAACGAATACAGCCGTGATACATTTTTTACGTACAAAGCTACGAAAAGGGCATATTTTATGATGTGTCTGCCGTACTTTATCGGATTTATTCTTGGTATCATATTTGCGATGGTCTGTGAATTCGGCGGTGCAGGTCAGCTGATCACCGGTGAATTCGCTGCATTGCTGGCTGGGTTTGTTCACAGCTACTTCATTCAGAAAACATCATTTAAGTATGCTGTTGTAAGAAGTGCTGTAATGCTTGTCATACTTACTGTATTTTATCTGATTATCATCGGCCTTACACGCTAAGAGCCGGCGATCAGGTATTATAACTATTAATATCAAAACAGGAGGATACTTCAATGGCAAAGATTCAGATGAAAACCCCGCTTGTCGAAATGGACGGCGACGAAATGACAAGGATCCTCTGGCAGTGGATCAAGGATATTCTCATCCTTCCTTATGTAGATCTCAAGTCAGAGTATTATGACCTTGGTCTTAAGTACAGAAACGAGACAAACGACAAGGTTACAGTTGACAGTGCTGAAGCTACAAAGAAGTACGGCGTTGCAGTTAAGTGCGCAACGATCACACCAAACGCAGCAAGAATGACAGAATATGACCTCAAGGACATGTGGAAGTCACCTAACGGTACTATCCGTGCTATCCTCGACGGTACAGTATTCAGAACACCTATTCTCGTAAAGGGTGTTACACCTTACAGTCCAACATGGACAGCTCCTATCACAATTGCCCGTCATGCATA
>JAGDDO010000369.1 GCA_017848205.1 Oscillospiraceae bacterium
CTACGACAAGCTGATGACACGCATAAAAGATCTGTCCGGAAAACTAAAGTCGGGCGAAGCTGCAGTTCAGGATATAGCTGAGCTCAGAACAATGCTCACGGAAAGAAACAATATAGTAAAGATGAGTAAGTGAGAACAAAAACCAATAAGCTTCTCGAAAAAGTCAATAAAACATCCACGCCCTGGCGGACTTCACATCCCAGTCTGTCAGGGCATTTTTATGCGTATTTTCAGTGAATATAAAAATTGAACGATACATTCACAATAATTCCACTTTACAACTTTTCATTTTTGTGGTATATTAAGAATTGAGTGTTTTCAGGGAGGAAACTGTAATGAACTGGACAGAACTTGATATATTTACAACTACTGAGGGAATAGACCTTGTTACAGCCGGACTTATGGATATCGGCATAAGAGGATTTGCTATAAAAGATGCAAATGACTTCAAGGAATTTCTTCAGAACAAGGAAGGCAACTGGGATTATCTTGAAGATGACCTCATGCAGCTTGCCGAGTGTGAGACTACAGTAACTGTATATCTTCCTGAAAACAGTCAGGGTGCTGAAATGCTTCTTTCTATAAAGTCAATGCTTTCGGAAATGAAGGCTAATGACAGCGAAGGACTTTACGGAAGACTGGAAACAGAAATGAAGAACGTAAAGGAAGAGGACTGGGCTAACAACTGGAAGCAGTACTTCAAGCCTATGGAAATAGGAAAAAGACTTCTTGTCAAGCCTTCATGGGAAAACATCGGTGAAACCGACCGTACCATCCTTGAAATAGATCCTGCTTCAAGCTTCGGAAGCGGCCAGCACTATACTACAAAGCTCTGCCTTGAATTCCTTGACGGACTTGATGTCACAGGAAAAAAGATACTCGACCTCGGCTGCGGAAGCGGCATTCTTTCCATTGCAGCTATGCTTCTTGGCGCTGAAAGTTCAGTGGCAGTTGACGTTGAGGAAAATGCAGTAAAGATAGCACTTGAAAATGCAGAGAAAAACAATATTGACACCGCAAAGTACACTGCGTACTGCGGAAACATAATAAAAGATGATGAACTTACAGCCCGCATAGGCGATGGCTACGACATTATCACAGCAAACATAGTTGCTGACATACTTATCGGAATGAAGGATCATTTTTATAAATTCCTTAAGCCTGACGGAATACTTATCATATCAGGCATTATAGATGAACGCAAGGAAGAGGTAACTGATGCAGTTACCGGTGCAGGATTTGAAATAATAAAGGCCTGCGAGGAAAGCGACTGGGCAGCGGTACTGCTCAGAAAAAAATAATCTTATCAAAGAAGGAACAATATGTCAAAGAAAACTGCTGGATACGGAAATGACAGTATCACGATGCTCAAAGGCGCCGACAAGGTAAGAAAAAGACCTGCGGTAATCTTTGGCTCTGATGGAATAGACGGATGTGAACACTCGGTTTTCGAAGTCATATCCAACTCAATAGATGAAGCCCGTGCCGGTTACGGTGACAGGATCATAATCACGAAATTCAAGGACAACATTTTCGAAGTCGAGGACTTCGGACGCGGATGTCCTGTTGACTCTAACAAAACGGAAGACCGCTTCAACTGGGAACTTGTTTACTGCGAGCTCTACGCCGGAGGCAAGTACGGTGCCGGAAGCGATACTTATGAATACTCACTTGGTCTTAACGGTCTCGGCCTCTGTGCTACTCAGTTCTCATCTGAGTTCATGGATGTTGAGGTTCTCCGTGACGGATACAAATACTCGCTTCATTTTGAAAAGGGCGACAATGTAGGCGGACTTAAAAAGGAAGCGTACAAGGGAAAGAACACCGGTACAAAGACCAGATGGCGTCCTGACCTTGAAGTATTTACCGAGACAGATATTTCAGATGACTTTTTCAGAGATATACTCAAAAGACAGGCTGTTGTAAACCCTAATCTTCTTTTCATTTTCCGTACTGAAAATGAAGACGGTACTTTTGAGGAAGAAAATTTCATCTACGAAAACGGTATAACCGACTATCTTAAGGAAACAGTCGGTGAAGATGCACTTACCAGTATCCAGTACTGGCAGTGCGAACGCGAAGGCCGTGACAGAGCTGACAAGCCGGATTACAAGGTGCGTCTTTCAGTTGCCTTTGCTTTTTCAAACAAGATAAAGAAACTTGAGTACTACCACAATTCAAGCTATCTTGAATACGGCGGTTCACCTGAAAAGGCGGTAAAGCAGGCCTTTGTTTCACAGATAGACACCTATCTGAAACAGAACGGCAAATATCTCAAGAACGAGGGCAAGATCACCTTCGTGGACATTGAGGACTGTCTTGTTCTTGTTTCATCTTCATTCTCGACACAGACATCCTACGAGAATCAGACAAAAAAGGCTATAAACAACAAGTTTATCTACGAAGCCATGACGGAGTTCCTTAAGCATCAGATCGAGGTGTATTTCCTTGAAAATCCGGACGAGGCGCTTAAGATCTGCGAGCAGATCATGATAAACAAGCGCAGCCGTGAAAATGCAGAAAAGACCCGTCTTAACATAAAGAAAAAGCTGGCAGGTACCATCGATCTTTCAAACATGGTGCAGAAGTTTGTTGACTGCCGTACCAAGGACGTTTCAAGACGTGAGCTCTACATAGTGGAGGGTGACTCGGCTCTCGGTGCCGTAAAGCTTGCCAGAGAGGCTGAGTTCCAGGCTATCATTCCGGTACGAGGCAAGATACTCAACTGCCTTAAGGCCGATTACAGCAAGATATTCAAGAATGAGATCATTACTGATATAATCAAGGTACTGGGCTGCGGTGTTGAAGTAAACACCAAGGCGAACAAGGATCTTTCATCATTCAGCCTTGAAAATCTCAGATGGAACAAAGTCGTTATCTGTACCGATGCCGATGTTGACGGATATCAGATAAGAACTCTTATTCTCACAATGCTCTACAGACTGACTCCTACGCTTATCGACGAAGGATTTGTTTATATAGCAGAATCACCGCTTTTCGAGATCACGACAAAGGACAAGACTTACTTTGCCTACACCGAAAAGGAAAAGACAAGAATACTTGAAAAGCTTGGCGATAAGAAATATACTCTTCAGCGTTCAAAAGGTCTTGGTGAGAACGAACCTGAAATGATGGCTCTGACCACCATGAACCCTGACACAAGAAGACTTATAAAGGTTACAAGGGACGAAATGGAAGCAACAGCGAACATGTTCGACCTTCTTCTTGGCGATAATCTTCAGGGCCGTAAGGATTACATTTCCGAGTTCGGCGGAGATTATCTTGAAATGGCTGATATTTCATAACTGCGGGGTTATTAGATGGCAAAGAAACATGTAACTGAAACCAAAATAAAAAAGATACCGAACGC
>JAGDDO010000370.1 GCA_017848205.1 Oscillospiraceae bacterium
AAGGAACAGCTTGACCTTGCCATCGAAAGCCTTCGTGAGCGTCAGGAAAGCCAGCTCATCAACAACGATGACTACGGTCTTTTAAAGAACGTTGCTGATTCACAGAGAATCCAGACAAGAAACGGTGCACCTACACCTGATGACCTCGACGAACTCATCACAAAGGTATGGAAGGATCCTTCATTCTTCCTTGCTCACCCAAGAGCTATCGCAGCTTTTGAAAGAGAATGCACAAAGAGAGGCGTTCCTCCGGTTACTGTAAACATCGCAGGCGGTACATTCATCGCATGGCGCGGTATTCCAATCATTCCTACAGACAAGCTCCTTGTTGACGGACTTAAGAATCCAAAGAGCAAGAGCGGCAAGACAAACATTCTTCTCGTTCGTACAGGTGAAGCAAAGAGAGGCGTTATCGGTCTTTTCCAGCGTAATCTTAAGAACGAACAGTCAAGAGGTCTTTCAGTTCGTTTCAGAGGCATAGATGATAAGGGTGTTGCTTCCTATCTGCTTTCACTCTACTGCTCGGCAGCTATTCTTGCAGACGACGCTATCGCTGTTCTTGAAGATGTCGAGGTAGGTGAATACTATGACTACGACTAATTACGGGATCCCTTCTGAGACTGAGCTTGAGAATCTCGCAGGTTCCCTTTTCCCTGACTTTGAGCCTGAAGTCTGTGCTTCAGGTATTGAAGGCCTCGCAGCAGGAGATACTTCCATATTAAACTATGCGGCTTCAAAGGCAGCTTCATACGGCGGCGGTGTAAACTATCTTTCATCTGCAGAAAACGCTTTTTCCGGCTACGGAAGCATTTCAGAATTCGAACAGATCGCAAACGAGTATAACGGCGGTGACGGTAATGTTTCAGAATATGAAAAGGCTGCCGAAGGATACGGGGCATCATCACTTTTCGGTGCTGCAGCGGAAGCGGCTTCATATGACGCATACACTGTTCCTTCCGAACAGCCTTCATCGGGCGGATATTCTCCTGTTGTTCTTTCACAGGGACAGGCAGATACCTATGTTCCGAAGCAGGCTGCCGGTGCATCTGCAAAGGAAGTGCCGCAGGCAAGGGAAAACAGCAGTATCATAGTCGGAACAAAGACTCTCGCTCAGATAAGAAATGATTTCCCTATACTAAGCGAAAAAATAAACGGCAACGATCTTGTCTGGCTTGACAACGGTGCAACAACACAGCGCCCGAAGCAGGTCATCGACAGACTTACCTACTATTACGAGCACGAGAACTCAAACGTTCACAGAGGTGCTCACGAGCTTGCTGCAAGATCAACTGATGCATACGAAAATGCACGACAGATCACAGCAGACTTCCTCGGTGCTCCTTCAAAGGACAACATCGTTTTTGTAAGAGGCACTACCGAGGCGATCAACCTTGTGGCAAATGCCTATGTAAAGCCTCTGCTCAAACCGGGCGACGAGATCATTCTTACAATGCTCGAGCATCATGCAAACATCGTTCCGTGGCAGCTTGTCTGCGAGGAAACAGGAGCAGTTATAAAGGTCGTTCCTGTTGACAAGAGCGGCCAGCTCATTATTTCCGAATACGAAAAGCTCTTTACAAACAGAACGAAATTCGTATCGGCAACTCATGTATCCAACGCTCTCGGCACGGTAACACCTATTGAGGAGATCGTGGCTATCGCACATGCACACGGAGTACGCACACTCATTGACGGTGCTCAGTCCGTGGCTCACATTCCGGTAAACGTAAGTGCTCTCGATACAGACTTCTTCGTTTTCTCGGGACACAAGATCTTCGCACCGACAGGTATTGGTGTGGTTTACGGAAAGTCAGATGTGCTTGAAGCTGCAAGACCGTATCACGGCGGCGGCAACATGATAAAGGACGTTACTTTCGAACGTACCATCTACAATCCGGTTCCGAACAAGTTTGAAGCAGGAACAGGAAGCATAGCCGATGCAGTCGGTCTCGGTGCTGCCCTTGAATATCTCAATTCAATAGGCATGGCTGAGGTAAACCGTCACGAACATGAACTTCTTGTTTATGCAATGAAGGAGATGCAGAAGATAAACGGTCTCCATCTTGTCGGTACAGCAACAAACAAGGCAAGTGTGCTTTCATTCGTACTCGACGGAGTTGACAATGAAGCAGTAGGTCAGAGACTTAACGAACTCGGAATAGCAGTACGTACAGGTCACCACTGTGCACAGCCTATTCTTCGTCACTTCGGTCTCGAAGGAACGGTACGTCCTACACTTGCACTCTACAATTCATTCGGTGATATTGACAGACTCGTGCAGGGTATAAGAACTCTTGCATAATTGAGATTTAAAGCGGAAGCGCACAGAAATCAGTCCGCGGTAAATTTCACCGGAAGTAAAAATTATTAAAGAACGTTCAGTATTATGTACAGGGCGGTTTCGCATCGTCCTGTACATTCTTGTAATTAAAGAATTTTTTCAGAAAAGCGTGGTGGTAAAAATGAAATTCAATACATCTCTGCTTCATGGTGCTTCAGGTGACGGAAACTCACTGGGTTCAACTATTCCTCCGGTGTTTCAGGTCAGTGCCTTTGCATACGATTCAGCAGAGCAGCTTGAAAAGGTGTTCAACAACAAGGCTGCAGGTTTTTCCTATTCACGAGTGGGAAATCCGACTGTAAGTGCTTTCGAAAACAGAATAGCCACACTGGAAGGCGGTCTTGGTGCAGTGGCGTGTGCATCGGGAATGGCAGCTATCACAGCGGTCCTTCTTAATATTCTCAAGTCCGGTGACGAAGTCATAGTAAGCACAGGCCTTTTCGGCGGAACGATCGACCTGTTCGGCGATCTGAAAGCATTCGGAATAACAGCACGCTTTCTTGAAGAAATTACTTATGAAACAGTAAGCGAAGCGGTAAATGAAAATACCAGGGCTGTTTTCACGGAACTCATCGGAAATCCGAAACTGGATGTCGTTGATCTTGACAGGGTAGCGGAAGCCTGCAGGGAAAACGGCATACCGCTCATAGTTGACAGCACAACGGCAACGCCTTATCTTGTAAATCCGATAAAGCACGGAGCGGACATAGTTGTTCATTCCTCTTCCAAGTACATAAACGGCGGCGGAAATGCCATAAGCGGTGTTATAACCGACAGTGGTAAATTCAAATGGACGAAGGAAAAATATCCGGGTTTTGAACCGTATCTTAAATTCGGTCCTTTTGCATTTCTCTCAAAACTCAGAAACGGAATATGGCGCAATACAGGCGCCTGCCTTGCTCCGATGAATGCGTTTATGAATATTGTCGGACTCGACACACTCGGACTCAGAATGGAACGCAGCTGTGAAAATGCACTTAAGCTTGCTGAATTCTTCGAATCACTGTATAATATAGAAGTGAACTATCCGGGACTTCCTTCATCTCCTTACTATGATCTTGTACAGAAGGAGCTTTTCGGTAAGGGCGGAGCCATAGTGACGATCAGAGCCGGCAGCAGGGAAAAGGCATTTAAGCTTATGGACAGTCTTAAATTTGCATCCATTGTAACTAACATAGGCGATGTACGTACACTTGTAATACATCCGGCGAGCACGATCTATACTCACAATACAGAGGAACAGCGCATAAGTGCGGGAGTATATGATGACACTGTACGAATAAGCGTAGGCATTGAAGACATCGAAGATCTTATCGGAGATTTCAGACAGGCCATAGCGCAGATATGAACAGGAAGGACGAAATAACAATGGCTGATTTTAATATAACAGATTCTATCGACATTACGGATGTAACCTGTCCGATTACTTTTGTCAAGGCGAAGATCGCTCTTGAGGAACTCGATGACGGTGACATCCTTTCAATAAAGCTCAATGACGGGGAACCGGTACAGAACGTTCCGCGCAGCATAAAGGAAGAAGGACACAAGGTACTGAGCCTTTCCGACAACGGAGACGGCACATTTGAACTTATCGTACAGAAGGTCGGTGACTGACATGCCGGCAAGAGTAAGTGCTGATAATTTCGAGTCAGAGGTGCTTGAATCTCAAATCCCTGTACTTGTGGATTTTTATTCAGACAGCTGCGTTCCGTGCAAAAAGATAGCACCGGTACTCAGCAAGCTTGAAACTGAATATGCAGAAAAAGTGAAAATAGTTAAGATCAATACAAATTTTGATACGGAGATTACTGAAAAGTACGGCATTGAAGCAACACCGACACTTGTTCTTCTGAACAAAGGCGATGAGGTTTCAAGACTTAAAGGTGCCGTAAGCAGAGATGATATTGTATCTCTTATTGATAATATAAAGGAGCAGATATAAATGACAATAACTGTTGCAGGAGTAAAAAAGGAAGTAAACGACGGACTTACCGTTTCACAGCTTTTAACCGATGAAAAAGTGGAAACACCACAGTATGTTACTGTTACTGTAAACGATGATTTTGTTAAGAGCGGCCAGTTTGAGGAAACCGTTCTTAAGGACGGAGACAATGTCGAGTTCCTGTATTTCATGGGAGGCGGCAGATAATGGCTTTCACGAACGAACAGATCGAGCGTTACTCCAGACACATAATCTTAAAGGAAGTCGGAGCAAAGGGACAGAAGAAGCTTCTTAACGCAAAAGTCATGATAATCGGTGCAGGCGGTCTCGGCGCTCCGGTCGCTATGTATCTTGCAGCAGCAGGTGTGGGTACTATCGGTATCGCCGATGCCGATGAAGTTGATCTTTCAAATCTTCAGAGACAGATCATCCACCAGACAAAGGACGTAGGCGTTCCGAAGGTCGAATCTGCAAGAGAGACCATGGAGGCTATGAACCCTGATGTCAAGGTAAACACATATCACGAGTTCATTACAAGTGAAAATATTCTCGATATTATAAAGGATTACGATTTCGTTATTGACGCAACGGATAACTTCCCTGCAAAGTTCCTTATAAACGATGCCTGCGTAATGGCTAAGAAGCCGTTCTCACATGCCGGTATCATCCGTTTCCAGGGTCAGCTCATGACCTATGTTCCGGGTGAGGGACCGTGTTACCGCTGCGTATTCAGGGAACCACCGCCGAAGAATGCCGTTCCTACATGCAAGGAAGCAGGCGTTATCGGTGCAATGGGAGGCGTTATCGGAAGCCTTCAGGCAATGGAAGCGATCAAGTACATCCTCGGTGTCGGCGACCTTCTTACCGGATATCTTCTCACATACGATGCACTTAAGATGCAGTTCCGCAAGGTAAAGCTTCCTTCGGACACACATAACTGCGCAGTGTGCGGAGATCATCCGACGATTACCGAGCTTATCGACTACGAACAGGCAGAATGTGACGGTACAGGATTATGATAAAACTTAGCAGAAGTGATTACGACAGAATAGTTGAGCATGCGAAAAATGAAGCGCCGATCGAAGCCTGCGGACTTATAGCAGGCGAGATCTCCGGCGAAGACAGGATCATAAAGAAGGTCTACATTCTTACGAATACAGACCATGCTGAAGAGCACTTCACTCTTGATCCGAAGGAGCAGCTCATGGCGATAAAGGACATGAGAGCCGAAGGACTTGTTCCGCTTGGAAACTGGCATTCACATCCCGTTTCTCCTTCACGTCCTTCCGACGAGGACAAAAGACTTGCCTTTGACAGCAGTGCAAGTTATCTTATTCTTTCACTTATGGACGATGAGCCGGTGCTTAACTCCTTTCACATAGAAGGTGACACGGCTTATAAGGAAGAACTCGTAATAGAGCAGTAAAGCAGGTGCTTATCCGACAGCTATTGACAACATTGTCTTTAAATGATATAATCATAGTGTTTCTATAGGAATTTTAGGCTATAGGGACACTAACTTTTTTTAAGCGAGATCTGCCGGTCCGCATCCGGAGGCGGAGCACCCCTTAAAATATCATAACAAAGAGGTAATGCTATGACTTTACAGCAGCTTAAATACATTCTTGTGATCTCGGCTACCGGATCAATGAACAAGGCATCAGAACAGCTTTACGTTTCACAGCCATCCCTTACTTCATCGGTGCAGGAACTCGAAAAGGAAATAGGTATCAAGATCTTTAACAGGACCGGCCGCGGTGTCACTCTTACCAATGACGGTTCGGAGTTTATCCAGTACGCACGTCAGGTAGTAGGTCAGTTCGAGATCCTTTCTGAAAAATACAGCACCAAAGGTGCGGTGAAGAAGAAATTCGGTGTGTCAACGCAGCATTATTCATTTGCTGTAAAGGCCTTCGTTGAAATGGTCAAGAAGTTCGACACGGCAGAATATGAATTTGCGGTACGTGAGACCAAAACTGCCGAGATAATCAGCGACGTTGCAGGCTTCCGCAGCGAGATAGGTATTATCTATCTCAACGATTTCAACAGAAAATCGATCACCAAGCTTCTGCATTCAAACGGCATAGTTTTTCATCCGCTTACAAAGTGTGCTGCATACGTTTATCTGTGGAAGGGACATCCGCTTGCAGGTCAGGAAAAGATCACATTTGATGAACTTGCAGATTATCCGTGTCTGTCATTTGAACAGGGCGACAACAGTTCCTTCTACTTTGCCGAGGAGATCTTAAGTACCAATGACTATCAGCGTGTGATCAAGGCAAACGACCGTGCGACGATGCTCAACCTGATGATCGGCCTTAACGGCTACACCCTCTGTTCCGGTATCATCTGCGAGGAACTGAACGGCTCCGACTACATCGCCGTTCCGTTTGAAGATGAAAACGACGAGTCAGACGAAGCAATGGAAATAGGATATATAACATTAAAAAATGTAGTACTCAGCGAAATGGCGGAGATCTACATAGGCGAGATAAAAAAATATCTCGGCCTTTCAGATGAAGAAAAATCTTAATAACAGTAAATACAGAAAGTCCGTTCAGAACATGAAAACTGAACGGACTTTCTGGTTGTTTGTTATATGAAACCTGCATTTCCGGTGATAGCGGAAATGAACAAGGGGAGGAATCAACCGGCGTATTTTGTTACTTTGCGTACTGCTTTTTTAAGTTCTTCTGCCTTGTCAGTACGTTCCCAGGTGAAATCTGCGTCAGGTCTTCCGAAGTGGCCGTATGCTGATGTTGCGGCGAATACCGGTTTTCTGAGGTCGAGGGCACGGATTATACCGCCCGGGGTAAAGTCGAATATTTCTGTAACTGCAGTCTGGATCTCTTCGTCTGTTATCACACCTGTTCCGAATGTGTTTACGTAAACTGATACCGGAGCAGCAACGCCGATGGCGTATGCAAGCTGGATCTCGGCGCGTTTTGCAAGTCCTGCGGCAACGATGTTCTTTGCAGCCCATCTTGCTGCGTAGGCAGCACTTCTGTCTACCTTGGTGGAATCCTTGCCGCTGAATGCTCCGCCGCCGTGGTGAGCGGCACCGCCGTATGTGTCAACGATGATCTTGCGTCCTGTAAGTCCGCTGTCACCGACAGGTCCGCCGATAACGAAACGGCCTGTAGGGTTTACGAGAATGCGGATATCACTGGTCAGCCATTTCTTCGGAATAACAGGTACAATAACGTGCTTGATAAGATCAGCGCGGAGTTTATCCTGTGACACTTCCTCGTCGTGCTGTGTTGAAACGAGTATAGTGTCTATTCCGACTGCATTTCCTTCTTCATAAATAACTGATACCTGAGTCTTGCCGTCCGGACGGAGATAAGGAAGAGTTCCGTTTTTTCTCACCTCAGCAAGACGGTATGAAAGTCTGTGAGCCAGTGAGATAGGCAGCGGAAGAAGTTCCGGTGTTTCGTTTACCGCATATCCGAAAATGATACCCTGGTCTCCGGCACCGATCTCGTTACCGTTTTCTTCTCGTACTTCAAGAGCTGAGTCAACGCCCTGTGCAATGTCAGGTGACTGACGGTCAAGGAGATTGATTATCTCTGCAGAATGGCCGTCGAAGCCGAGTTCTTCGCTGTTGTATCCTATGTCGTTTATGGCATCACGTACTACCTTTTCTGTATCTATTTCAGCAGATGAGCTTATCTCGCCTGCGAGGATAACTGTGTTGTTCTTGATAACTGTTTCAGCTGCGACTCTGGCTGCCGGATCCTTTGCAAGATATGCATCAAGGATGGAATCTGAGATCCTGTCTGCTACCTTGTCCGGATGTCCTTCTGTTACTGATTCTGATGTGAAAATATATCTGCTCATTGTAAATTACCTCTTTCAGATAAAATTAAAAAAGGACGCAGCTTTCTGTCTGCATCCCCGTGATCTTTAAAGTTTAAGCCGTATACGGCGCGATCATTCTGCGAAAGCAGTGTTTCCCCGATAATTCATAAATCTTTTATCTGATCTTCTGTGACAACAGTGACAACAACATATTTTCATCGTGAAACAACTCCTTTCTTTTTTTGAAATGAATATTACAGTGATTATTGTATCATAACTTTGAAAGACTGTCTAATTCATAAAAGCTATTACAGACTATAGATTAAACTGATAAACCTATAGGTCATATAGGATATAAGGAATATTAATAACTGGCTATGGTTTTTATGAATTGGACAATACTTAACAGTAAGGTTATAATAGAATCACAGAAGAAAATAACATTCAAAAACCAGTGTATTACCTCCATTAAAAAATACACCAGAGATCATGACAGCTTCTTACGGAAACGAAGAAGCTGTTGTTTTGTATGAGAAGGAGCATGTATGACTTTACAGCAGATAAACTACCTGCTTACCATTGCAGAGTGCAGTTCAATGAACAAGGCGGCGGAAAAGCTTTTTATTGCGCAGCCGACTCTGACAGGTGCGGTAAGGGAAGTGGAAAAGGAGATAGGGATATCTGTATTTCACAGAACTCACAGAGGAGTAACTCCGACTGTGGAAGGGGAGGAATTTCTTCTTCGTATAAGAAGAGTATACCAGCAGTACGAAGAGGTCATGGAAAGCTACGGCGACGATGTAAAATGCCGCAGAAAATTTGCAGTTTCCATGCAGCATTATTCTTTTGCTGTAAATGCGTTTATACGTATGGCAAAGCATTACGATTCGAACCAGTTCGATCTGGCTCTTCGCGAGACAAAGACCATTGACGTTATAAATGACGTAAGCACGCTCAAAAGCGAGATAGGAATAATATATATCTGCGATACGAACCAGAGAGTTATAACGAAGCTTTTAAAGGAGCATGAACTTGATTTTACTCCGCTTATCGAATGTCCAGCAAGTGTGTATCTTGCAAGATCACATCCGCTTGCGGGTGAAAAGGAACTGACCGTTGATCAGCTTGATCCGTATCCCTGTCTTTCATTCGAGCAGGGCGGCGAGACCGATATTTATTTTGCCGAGGAGATCATGATCGAGCACGCATACCAGAAGACGGTCAAGGCGACCGACCGTGCGACCATGATGAACCTTATGGAGGGACTTAACGGATATACGCTATGTTCCAGCATCTACTCCGAAAAACTCAGCGGAGATCAGTTTCTTGTCATTCCGTTCAAGTCAGATGAAGACGCTCTGAGCACCATGACTATCGGATATATAACCAAGAAGAACTGGGAACTCAGCAGCATGGGAAGACAGTTCCTTGACGAGATCGAAGCGGTGCTTGACGAAAGCAGAGAGATTCACGGCGGTACCGTACAGAGAAGAATATCATAGATACACCCAGAGAACAGCCGCCCCGGTTTTACCGGAGCGGCTGTTTTCGCGTATTTTATTGACAAATTCCGAACTGCGATATATAATCATATTGAATATATAGGTTTAGTACATATCATAGAAAGGAACGGCAAATGACATATGAAATACGATTTTGATCATGTGACTGATCGCAGCGGCACTAATTCG
>JAGDDO010000371.1 GCA_017848205.1 Oscillospiraceae bacterium
ACAAACAGCATAGACTTCTACAGAATGAAAGCGGCTATAGTTTCATCTGCAGAGCTCTACAAGGGCTTTGCGGTATCAGTTGTTGAAACTACACCTGAGCTTGAAAAATCCATGAGAGTCATTGCCTCACAGGCTGCCGACGAACTCATGAACATAAGCGACATAAGCGCTTCATTCGTAATATTCGACGCCGACGGAAAGATGAATATATCAGGACGTTCATACGGCAAGGTAAACGTCCAGCTAATAGTGGAAAAGCTCCACTACGGCGGAGGTCACCAGACAATGGCGGCCGCACAGATACCTGACATTACCGCCGAGAAGGCAAAGGAAATGCTTCTCGACGCAATTGAACAGTATCTGCTGGAAAATATGACAGACACTAAAACACTGCCTCAGAAGGAGAATTGAAATGAAAGTAATTTTTACACAGGATGTTAAAGGCTCTGGAAAGAAGGGCGAAATAAAGAACGTATCAGACGGATACGCAAGAAACTTCCTTATCACAAAAGGTCTTGCAGTTGAAGCAACACCAAAGAACTTAAGCGACCTTGAAGGCAAGCAGGCATCTGCACAGCACAAGATCGACGTTGACACAGCGGAAGCAAAGAAAACAGCTGATATCCTCAACGACAAGAAGGTCCTCATCAAGGCAAAGGCAGGCTCTTCAGGAAAGCTTTTCGGTGCAGTAACATCTGCCCAGATCGCTGACGAGATCGCTGCCCAGTACGGACAGAAGGTAGACAAGAAGAAGATCTCACTCAAGTCCGAGATCAAGAACTTCGGCGAATACGAAGCTGAGATCAGGCTCTACACAGGAATTTCCGCAAAAATGAAAGTTGAAGTAACAGAGGCTTAAAATGGAAAACAGCTACGATCAGACACAAACAGTAGCTGGTTTTGAATTGCCTCACAGTATTGAAGCCGAGCAGTCTGTACTCGGCTCAATTCTTTATGATCCGAATGTTCTGGCAGTAGTACTCGAAAAGATCAAGCCGGAATGCTTCTTCCTCGAACAGCACCGTCAGCTTTTCTCGATAATGGTGAGAATGTTCTCCGACGGTTCCACCTCGGACATCGTTACTGTTCTGAATGAAGCGCTGGCCATGAAGATCTTTGATACGGAACAGGAAGGCAAGCATTATCTTGCCTCAATGGTACAGTCAGTGCCGTCCGTTTCAAACGTCGAGGACTACTGCAATATTGTTGCTGAAAAGTATTACGCAAGAACACTGGCGGCAACAGCACAGCAGATCCTGAGCGACATCGCTTCAGGAGGTTACAGTGCCTCCTCCCTGCTCGACTCTGCGGAACAGAAGATCTACGACATACGTCAGGGCCGTGACACCACAGGTCTCACACCGCTCAACGACGTTGTCTACGGGGCTTACGACCAGCTCGCAAAAATAACCGGTCCGGACAAGGAGAAATATCTCGGTGCAAGGACAGGTTTCACCAAACTTGATACCTACACAACAGGTCTTAACCGTTCCGACCTTATAATTCTGGCTGCCCGTCCTGCCATGGGTAAAACGTCCTTTGCCATGAACATCGCGCTGAACGTTGCGAGAAAAACCGAAAAACAGGTGGCAGTCTTCTCACTCGAAATGTCCAAGGAGCAGCTTGCGACACGACTTCTTTCCACGGAAGCGCTTGTAGACAGCAAAAAGCTCCGAAGCGGACTTCTGGAAAAGGACGACTGGATGCGTCTCGCTTCCAGTGCCGACACACTCTGCCGTATGCCGATGCTCATCGACGACACGCCGGGCATAACGGTACAGCAGATGAAGGCAAAACTCAGAAGAATAAAGAATCTCGGTCTTGTGGTCATCGACTACCTTCAGCTCATGAATTCCACACTGAAGACCGACAACCGAGTAGTTATCATCTCGGAAATAATAAGACAGCTCAAGATCATGGCAAAGGAGCTTGACGTGCCGATAATCCTTCTTTCACAGCTCTCGCGAGGACCTGAATCGCGTACTGACAAGCGTCCTATGCTTTCAGACTTAAGAGAATCAGGTTCTATCGAGCAGGATGCCGACATAGTAATGTTCCTCTACCGTGATGCATACTATAATCCTACAACATGTACATCGCCGAACGTAAGTGAATGTATCGTTGCCAAAAACCGTCACGGTGAAGTCGGTACCGTTGAAATGGTCTGGGACGGCCAGTTCACACGTTTTGCAAACAAGGAAGGCTGATATGCTCGGTCAGATTCTTAATACCATTGAAAGATTCGGCATGCTTGAAAAAGGTGATCACGTTGTCGCCGCCCTTTCCGGAGGAGCTGACAGTGTCTGCCTGTTGCTTGCGTTAAATGAGCTTCGGGACGAACTCGGAATAAATGTATCCGCCCTTCACGTAAACCACTGCCTGCGCGGCGAGGAAAGCGACCGGGACGAGGCGTTCTGCCGTGATCTCTGTGAAAGGCTTTCCGTACCGTTTGTCTGCGGAAGATTTGACGTAAACGCAGAAG